>CALVZR010000108.1 GCA_944372565.1 uncultured Clostridia bacterium
TCATCCCACGCAGACGCTGGCGGATCTGCTCACCGTAAAAAGGGAACTCGGCAGGCTGAACGATCTCACCGTGGGCGTGTGCGGCGATCTGAAATACGGCAGGACGGTGCATTCTCTCATCAACGCCATGCTGCGCTATAAAAATGTGAAATTCGTGCTCGTTTCGCCCGAAGAACTCCGCCCGCCCGAATACGTGTTCACCGCCATGAAAAAGGCGGGGGCGGAATTTGAGGAAGTGCGCGATCTCGAAAGCGTGCTGCCCGCGCTCGACGTGCTGTATATGACGCGCGTGCAGCGGGAGCGTTTCGAGGACAAGGCGGCGTACGAGCGCGTGAAGGACTGCTACGTGCTCACGGCGCAAAAACTTTCGGCGGCAAAGCAGCGAATGGTGGTTATGCACCCCCTGCCGCGGGTCAACGAGATCGCCGCGGACGTGGACGCCGATCCCCGCGCGGCGTATTTCCGCCAGACGCTCAACGGCAAGCTCATGCGTATGGCGCTCATTATGAAACTGCTCGCCGAAAAGGACGCGTCCGCCGCGCCCGCAAAGCATACGGTTCCGGGCGCGAAGTGCAAAAATCCCAAATGCGTCACCCATCTCGAAGATCTGCCCGCCCTCTGTCTCGAAGAGGACGGCGAGCGGCGGTGCGTTTACTGCGAAACCTTTTTAAAAGAGGGCAGACAGGGGCGTTGATACGGGGATTTGCCAATGAAAAAGAGCGTTGCGGGGCGCGCGTTCCGCAAAACCGTTCCCGTGCTCGTGGGGTATTTGTTTTTAGGCTTTTCCTTCGGGGTGCTGCTCACCTCGTCGGGTTTTCCCGCGTGGCTCGCGCCCGTGATGAGCGTCACGCTGTACGCGGGCTCGATGCAGTTCGTGGCGGTGGAACTCATGCTCGGGGCGTTCAACCTCGTGAATACCGCCGTCGTCACCCTGCTCGTGAACGCGCGGCACCTTTTCTACGGATTGAGCCTCATCGAAAAATACAGGGGCACGGGACTTTATAAAATCTATCTGATGTTCGGGCTGACCGACGAAACGTACGCGCTCGTTTCCTCGCTCGAAGAGCCGAAGGGCAAGGAGAGCACGCGGCTTTACTTTTTCATCACGCTGTTCGACCATATCTACTGGATTTTAGGCGGCGTGATCGGCGCGCTGGCGGGCACGCTTTTATCGTTCCCTGCCAAGGGGCTGGAATTTACCATGACCGCGCTCTTCCTCATCATCTTCACCGAGCAGTGGGAAAAGGAGCAAAACCGCTTTCCCTTGGCGCTGGGCGTGGCGCTTACCTTCGTGTGCCTGTTCGTTTTCGGTTCGGAAACCTTTCTGGTGTTCGCCATGCTCGCTCTCCTCGCCGTGCTCACGGCGGTGCGCAAAACGCCGCTCGTGCGGGAGGAACTGCCTCTCGGCAGGGGAGGGAGAAGATGACGGCATTGCAGCTTTTCTTAACCATTCTCGTCATCGCGGCGGTAACCTTTTTCACGCGGGCGGCGCCCTTCGCGCTGTTCGGGGAACGCCCCGCGCCCGCATACGTGAAATATCTCGGGCGGGTGCTGCCGGCGGCGCTCATCGGTATGCTGGTGGCGTATTGTTTCAAGGATACTTTGTTCGCGCAGTATCCCTACGGCATCCCCGAACTCATCGCGGGGGCGGCGGTCGTGCTGCTGCACAGGTATCGCAAAAATCTGTTTTTGAGCATGCTCGCGGGAACGGTGTGCTATATGTTCCTCGTGCAGCTCGTGTTCGTATAAAACGCCTGCCGCGCGTATAAAAGGCGGCGCATTCCAATAAGATAAAAGAGGTAGCAAAATGGATATCGAAAAACTTTTCCCCGAAACGAAGGACTTCATCTGGGGCGGAAACAAGCTGAAAAATTACGGAAAAACGAGCGATAAAGAACGCATCGCGGAGAGTTGGGAGCTTTCCTTCCACCCCGCGGGGCCGAGCCGCCTCGAAGACGGCAGGCTGCTGTGCGATGTCGCGACCAAGGCGGACTGGGGCGAAAACGCGGCGAAATTCCCGTTTTTCCCCGTGCTCATCAAGTTCATCGACTCCAAGGAAAACCTTTCGGTGCAGGTGCACCCCTCGGACGAATACGCCCTGAAAAACGAAGGGCAGTTCGGCAAGACCGAGATGTGGTACATCGTGGAGGCGGAGGAGGGCGCGGGCATCTACCTCGGCTTTTCGCGGAAGGTCACAAAAGAGGAGTTCGGCAAAGCCATCGAGGACGGCAGCGTGCTCGATCTGCTGAATTTCTATCCCGTAAAGGCGGGCGAACACTATTTCATCGCGTCGGGAACGGTGCACGCCATCGGGAAGGGCTGCGTGATCGCGGAGATCCAGCAGAACAGCAACCTCACCTACCGCGTATATGATTACGGCAGGAAGGACGCCTCCGGCAAGGGCAGGGAACTGCACATCGACAAGGCGAAGAAGGTGACGAATTTTGAAAAATTCGTGAACGCGCCTTTGAGCGAACCGCGCGGGGAAGGCGTTTGCATCGGCAGATGCGAATATTTCACCGTCACGCAATACGACGTGAACGGCGAGCTGCGCCTCTCCGCGGACGAAAAGAGTTTCAAGGCCGTTACCTTCGTCGGCGGGCAAGGAAAAATCGGGGGAAAGGCGGCGCGGAAAGGGGATACCTTTTTCGTCCCCGCAAATCACGGCGCGTTTGTGGTGGAAGGCAGGGCGAAGATCCTCGTGACCGAGGTGTAACCCCGCAGAAAATCAGGAGTGAGGATTATGAGAAAAACGATAAAACGCGCGGCGGCGTTCGCGGCGGTTCTTGCAATCGCCCTCTTTGCGGGCGCGTGCAACATCGGATACGTCAACGAAACGACCTTCATCAACCGCGTCACCGAAACGGCGGTGAAGGCGGGCGTGAAGATCGAAATCGGCTACGGCATACGCGGCGGGATATTGGATACCGAGGAAGTCTATCAGGGCAGCGGGGTGATCTACGCGCAAAACGAGAGCGGGGAATATTTCGCGCTCACGAACAACCACGTCGTGCAGGCGCCCGAAAACATGCGCGAAACCTACTTTTCCGTGATCGACTGCTACGGGAACCGCCACACGGGGGAGCGGGTGAACTATTCCGCGGAAGACGACCTCGCCGTCGTGAAATTCAGCGTGGACGCTTCGATTTACGGCGAGCCGGACCTCCATATCCTTCCGCTCGCGGAGGAAAACGCGCCCGTAAACGAAACGGTCGTTTCGGTGGGCGCGCCCGACGGGCAGTTCAACGCCGTTACGATCGGAAAGATCTCGCGCTACGAATCGGTCACGCTCACGGAAGAGGAATCCTCCAGCCACGTGAGCTATCCCGTCATCTGCCACACGGCGGTCATCCACGGCGGTTCGAGCGGCGGGATGCTGATCGACAGGAACCTGCAGATCGTAGGCATCAACTACGCCGGCGCCAGCAACGAGGAAACCGACGAGTTCTACGAGGGATACGCCGTCCCCGTGGAAAACGTGCGCGCGTTTTTAAAGATGGATTCATAATTTTTCGTCCCCGCCGCAGCATGCGGCGGGGACGTTTTTTCGGGGGAAAATGCGCGCAGTTTTCAAATTCCGAAAAGTACGCACAGCGGCGGAAAATATTCGGTATATTTTTATCGATATTTTTTTATCAAAAGCGAAAAAATACTTTACAAGCGGAAATTTCTGTGCTAAAATAAGTCGTGTAAAGGAGAGAAAGATGACCACGGCGATATCGAAAGCGACGCTCGCACGCCTGCCGATCTATCTCAACTGCCTCAAATCCATGCCGGACACTTCGGAATACGTTTCCGCCACCACGCTCGCGAACGAGCTGGGGTTCGGCGAGGTGCAGGTGAGGAAGGATCT
>CALVZR010000109.1 GCA_944372565.1 uncultured Clostridia bacterium
AAGCGGGGATGCTCTTTTACAACACGCTGTTCGACGAGAACGCCAGCTGCCACCTCGCGCTCGGACAGGCGTACCCCACCACCCTGCGCGGCGGCGGGGAACTGACGAAAGACGAGCTTGCAAAGCGCGGCGCGAACGACAGCGCCACGCACGTCGATTTTATGATCGGCACGCCCGACTTATCGGTTACGGGCATCGGGAAAGACGGGAGCGAAACGCCCGTGATGAAAAACGGCGACTGGGCAATCTGAAAAAGCCGGACTCTTTATGCGCCGCGGACTTCCGCGGCGCGTTTTTTTAATCCCTTGACATTTTCGGCGAGCCGTGTTATACTCTTTACGATATAGTCATTATTATAACTATATACGACTATACGGCAAAGGAGGATTTATGGAAAACAAGGAACTCGCCCTCCAGAAACTGAGGGAATATTATGCGGAATTCGTAAGAATGAACGAGGCGACGCAGCCGGGGCGCGTAAAATCGATACAGTATTTTCTCGACTGGCTGAAAACGGCAAAGCCCTCGGACGTAACGTCCTGCAAAAGCAAGTCTTTTTTTCTCCGCAGATGCGATTTTCAGGCGCGCCTTTTCGGCTTTAAGACATCGGGCGACACGCATTATACCCGCGAATTCACCGCCGAATACGCGGGCTTTATCGTCAGCGACCCCGAACTGCCCAAATTCGTGAGCAACTATTATTACAACCCTTCGGCGGATAAGACCTGCATGCCCGCGGAGATCGGCGCCGTGGCAAACGGGGAGGGAAAAGCGGTTTTCTATTCCAATTTTCCCGATTTCGTTTTCGATAAAGCGAAGATCATTTCGTGGACGGACGGCGCGCCCGTGCGGGATACGTATCTCGACTGCACCGTAACCTATCCCGACCATAAGAAGCAAAAAACCTATCCCCTGCGCTTTATCGTTTACGAAAACAGATGCTTTATGGGAAAGCAACAGCCCAAAAGCAGCGGCGGCTGCTATATCGCCACTTCCGTTTACGGTTCTTACGACTGCCCGGAGGTGTGGACGCTGCGCCGCTACCGCGACCGCACGCTCGCTTCAAATCCCTTCGGCAGGGCGTTCATCCGCATTTATTACGCCGTGAGCCCCGCGCTCGTTTCCAGATTCGGCGAGCGGGAATGGTTCAAAAAACTGTGGAAACGTAAACTCGATAAAATGGTAAAAAAACTCAACGCAAAGGGCGTGGAAGGAACGCCCTACGAAGACTGAAACCCCAAAGGAATCGTTCCGCATTTTGCGGAACGATTCCTTTACTTCACCCCCGAAAATTCCACGTTTACGCGGAGTTGCAGATCGTCGTACAGCGTGCGGCGCATGCGCTCGTATTCCTTATGGTGGTGGCGGTAGAGTTTGTTATCCAGCTCTAACAGGTCGCACCCGCTTTCGCGGCATTTTTTCACGATGCCGAGCATATATTTCACAAAATCCTCCTGCGCCTTTTTCGCCACCGGCTCGGGCAGCAGGGCGTTGCTTTTCAGCGCCTCCTCCTTTTGATAGGCGGTGCGGTCCTCCACCCGCACGAAGAGGCGCGCGTTCACTTTGAGCACGGGCACGCCGTTTTCGATATCGAGCTTGACTTTGCACTTGTTGTCGCTCACGTTGAGCAGGAAATTTTCCTTGTTCTCCCCGATGGGCACGTCGTCCACGATGAAAAAGTTTTCGTTCACCTTCTCGTTGAGGACATTGAAAGTCTTGGTTTCGTGATCGTCCAGCATCCCCACGAAATAGCCGTCCTTGAACATCGCCGTGTAGGCGGCGTCGAACACCATTTCGGGATCCTGACCGCCTCCGCCGCTCTGCTCTTCCCCTTCCCCCGCGGCCTTGCCGCTCTTCGCGCCGCCCACTTCGATGGCGCGGATAAAGGGCATATGCGAGGACGCCGCATTGGAAAAATACCCCACGGAAAAGGTCTTTACGTCCACCGTGGCAACGTCGCTCGTCATCCCGGGATTTTTCAGCAAAATCTTCTGAATGGCGAAAGAGGAAATGCTGTCGAGCGGGGTAACCGCTTTTAATAAGTCTTTCGCCTTGCCCTCGCAGGCGGTGAGGCAGGCGGAATCCTGCAATTTGAGCGTTTTGGAAAAGTAGTCCACGCACACGTTCACGTCCCCGACCAGCAAATCCTCCCCCAGCACGATGAGGTTGCAGAACCCCAGATTGGGATACCACCCCGTGATGTCCCCGATCTGGTGGAGCGCCTCGCTCGCCGTGGCGCCCGTGGCGGAAATCACCGCCTTGTCGTTTTCCTTGGTGGCGTTGCTCGCCTGCGGCACGGCGATCTGCACGGTCACTTCGTATTCGTTTTCCGCCATATCCAGCCCGATGGCGGTGATGATGGCGGTCTTTTCGATGTCGATCAGCCCGAAGTTGTTGGAAAAATACAGCAGGGCGCAGAAAATCAGCCCGAAAAGCATCACGTTAATTCCGATCTTTTTGTTTTTCATCTTTCGCCCCCTTTTTCAGAAATAAAGACAGCAGCGGCATGACGTTGGACATCAGCAGAAAGAAATACGCCAGATAGCGTATCGAAATGCCGATGGCGGCGGCGTAGTGCTCTTTCAAAAGGAGAATCATCGCGAAAATGAGCACGGTAACGCCTAATGCCACGAAAACTTTTTTCTTGAAGCCGAAAATCTTCACGAGGCACTCCGTTGCGAAATACAGCGGCAGGCACATCGCCGCGCCGCCCGTGAAGAGCAGCCCGAAAATGGCGATATAATCGAACCTGCCGATGTTGTTGATGGCCACCGAATATTTCGCGATTTCGGTCAGCGCGAATTCCTGCCGCATCGCGAGGGAGGAAAACGTGCCGTAAAACATCAGCATACAGATCACGGGAAACAGCCCCGCGAAGAAATACGAGGGCAGAAGTTTTATAAACGCCTTCTTTTCGGGCGGGATGCGCCCGATTAAAAAGAAGAGATACACGCTGTCGCCGAACCAGTTGAGCGCCCGCAGCGAGGAGGAAAGAATCTTCCCTATGCCGTTCACGCCGACGGGCAGCACGGCGCCGAAATCGGTGTTCGCGAACGAGAGCGCGTACAGGATGACGAGCGACGCCACGGTGATGAGGAACATAATGTCCGCAAGCCTTCCCAGAACGAAAAGTTTTTTGGACGCCAGATAGCCGCAGAAAAAGAAGAAGGGCAGAAAGGTGAAAAATGTGGTGGTGTTTTCATACAGCGTGCGCTCCACATAGAGTTTCTGCTCGCTGATCAGCGTGTACGATTTAAGCACGAAGCAGAGAAAATACAGCGCGTACACGATGTTCGCGCCCGTTTTGCCGAGATTCATAGAGAGAATATCGTAATAATCCCTGCCTTCGTAGCGTTTCCACAAAACGAGGGCGGCGACGAGCGTGAGCGAATCGAGCAGCACGTTCAGCGCGGCGGAGATCCACATATCCGAGCGGGCGGCCTGCACCATCACCGACGGCAGCAGAAATATTTTCGTGGCGGGCAGGAACGCGATTAAAAACAGACAGACGTTCCGTATCCTGAAATGATCGTTTGCTTTATACTCCATTGTCTTTTTTCTCCTTTCTCACGCGCATGCGCACTTTGTTGGGGCTTTGGAAGGTAACGGGGCGGAGCACTTCGTCGCCCTGATCTTTTTTGATGAACCCGTCTTTCAGATCCTTGGGCGCCATGGGCGCGTAGGGCGCGAGCAGCGGCGTATCGTAGTTTTCGAAGGAACAAAGATAGATGAAAAACGCGGCGATGGCGAGCAGCAGGGCATACGCGCCGAACGCACCCGCCACGAAGAGCAGGATAACGCGGATGACCGAAAACTGCCGTTCGAGTTCGGGCGTGGTGTAAAGGCAGATGCCCGAAAGCGCGATGATCATAAGCGCGGGCGCGGAGATGATGCCCGCGTTGACCGCCGTTTCGCCGAGCACCAGACCGCCGACGATGGAAACCACCATCCCCACGTATTTGGGCATGCGCACACTCGCTTCGTTGAGCACCTCGAAGATGAGCAGCGTGAAGAACATTTCAAAACTCGGCGAGAGCGGAATGCCCTTGATGCTGTTCACGATGGTCAACAGGAAGGTGAGCGGGATGATCTGCAGATGGAAAAGCTGCGCCGCCACGAAAATCGCGGGTGCGAGCAGGGAGATCATCGTGGCGATCAGGCGGATGACCCGCCCGAGCGAGGCGCGGTAGCGCGAAACGTAGTAATCTTCCGCGCTCTGAAAGTCTTCGAGCAGGATATACGGCGCGGTGAGGGCGATGGGCGAACCGTCCACCAAGATGCCCACCCTGCCTTCGAGGATCTTCGCCGCGAGGATATCCGGCTTTTCCGTCGTGCCGAACTGTTTGAAGAGCGAGGTGTTGTGTTCGGCGAGAAAGTGCGCGATATACGAACTGTCCAAAACGGCGTCCATATCGATTTCCCTAATCTTTTTCACGATCTTTTCTTTCAGCCCGGGGCGCACCACGCCCGCGACATAGCAGACGCACACCGTCGTGCCCGAATATTTGCCCACGGTGTACTGCTCGAATTTCAGATCCTGCGTTTTGAGCCGCCGCCGCATCATTCCCACGTTGGTTTGCAGCGTTTCCACGAATCCCTCGCGCGGGCCTTGCAGCACGGTGGCGGTGGGCGGCTCCGCCACCGAACGCTTTTCGAACATCTTCGCCGAAGCCGAAACCGCCCCCGCCACGCCGTCCGCCAGCACGACGGTATCCCCCGCGAGCACCGCCTCCTCGATCTCCGCATATGAGGAAAGTTTTTTGAGTTCGGGTTCCAGAATGCAGTTTTCCATCGAATCGAGCGTAACTTCTGCAAGCGTTTTGAGGGGCAGCATAATCTGCCGCCCGATCGCCTGCTTATCGGTGAGCCCGTCTAAAAACACTAAAAAGATCTCCTTGCCCGAAACCTCGAAGGAAAGGGTTTTCACGTCGTCGGAACCGAGAAGGTTTTTCAGCTTTTTTTTGCTTTTTGCAAGTTCTTTTGCGATCTTCATAGAAATATTTTCTTTCCAAAAACGGCTTTTATGCAAAAGGGCGGGTTAAATTCCGTTTTTCCCGCGCCGCAAGCCGTATTCCCGCCCGTTTTTGTAAAGGCGCTTTTTTTCTCATCCCGCAAAAAAATTTGCGTTTTTTGCATTGACTTGCGGCCGCGGGCGATGTATAATGTCCCCGTAGCGCAAAAGCCCCGCCCCCGGAAACGGGGGCGGGGCTGCGCGCGGCGCATTTTTCATCGGCGCATTTTTTCAGGGGAGATTTTATGACGTACGTTCTGCTCTTCGCCGTGCTCGCCGTCATGCGGACGGCGCAGGCGGTTTCCGCCAAACATTCGAGTTCGCTCATTCAGGATAACCGCACCCTGCTGCACGCGGGCGGGTTCAGCAATATCGTTTCCGCGCTGGTTGCCCTCGTGGCGCTGATCGTGGCAAACGACTTTTCCTGCGACGCGTTCACCGTGCTCACCGCGGCGGCGTGCGGGCTGTGCATCACCCTCGCCACTCTCACGCAATACGTTTCGCTCAGGCAGAGCACCATCGCGCTCAATACGATGTTCGGCACGGCTTCTATGCTGCTGCCCTCGATCGCGGGGATTTTCCTGTTCTGCGAAACGATGAGCGTATGGCAGTGGGCGGGGCTCGTCCTCTTCATCGCGGCGGCGTATTTTCTCATCTGCGCGTCCTCCAAAGAAAAGGCGAAGATGACCTGGAAGGGCTTTCTTCTCCTCCTCGGGGTGTTCGCGTTCAACGGGCTTTCCTCCCTTTTGCAGAAATATTTCGCCGTAGAGCAGGGAGAGGCGGCGAACGCCACCTTCTTCAACTTTCTCTGCTTTGCCATAAACGGCGTTCTGTTTTACGTTATCACGGGCGTTTACTGCCTTGCCAAACGGGAGAAATTCTCCCTGCTGCCCCCCAAACTGATGGTGTGGAACGGCGTGCAGGCGGCGGCTGTGTTCGCCGTGGGGCTGCTCATCACGGTGATGGCAGCCACGCTCTCCTCCGCAGTGCTGTTCACCGTTTCGGGCGTGATTATGCTGCTCGCGAACGCGCTGGTGGGCGCGATCGGGTTCAAGGAAAAATTCACGGTGTTTTCGGTGTGCGGCATCGTGCTGAGCATCGCCGCTGCGGTGTGCGCGAACATCGTATAAAAAGCGCGCAGGCGAAAATAAACATAAATGAAAACCCGCCCCGCTGCGGAATCGCAGCGGGGCGGGTTGTTTTTCGGCGATTTCTTTCAACCGCTTTTATGCCTGGGAAACGACCGTATAATACGTTTTGCCGTCCTTTTCCTCCGTCTGAACGGTACATCCGGCTTCCACGAAGTTGCCGCCGAGATTATCGTCGCCCTCCGCGGGATTGTAATTGACGAACGTGCCGCCGAATACGTTTATGTAGCCTTCCGCGCCCTGCGTCTGCCCCACGTTGAGAACATACCAGAAACCCTCGTAATCTATTGCCGTTTCAAACGTACCGCCATGAATATTGCAGTTGCCGTCTCCTTGTGAAACATAAATCGTGCTGTTTCCCTCATTGTTCGCATCCGCGCCGACAAAATAATAACCGCCATAGATATTTACCGTTGCGAGATTATAAAGACCAATCGTATAATAGCTGCCGCCGCTGCCGGCGATCACCCTGCCCGTTTCCGCGCTGTCTTTGATGGTGAGAACGGTTTCTGCGCCGTCCACATGAATCGCATCGCCCGCCGCCGTAACGGTGCGGCCGTTCAGATCGAGCGTAACTTCTCTTTTTTCCTCGAATTGCAAAACAATCCC
>CALVZR010000110.1 GCA_944372565.1 uncultured Clostridia bacterium
CGCGGCGAAATCCTCCGCGATCTCCCCGCTCACCAGACGGCAACTCCCCGAATAAGGTTCTTTGAGCCCCATACTCTTCACCACCGTCAGCCTGCCGTTTCTGCCCACGCAGCCGCCCACGTCCAGCTTGCCGTCCGCGCGCAGGGGCAGTTCGGCGCGGGGATTGTCTATCGTGCCGCGCATATCGAGCGCGCTGTTGCCGCTCACCGTGATGGTGCCGCCCGCGCCGTCCCCCACCACGTTTACCGAAAGTTTATCCGTATCGTTTTTTAAGCAACTCGACATAAAAGCCGCGATGGTGAGCACCCTGCGGAGCGCCGCCGCCGAAAGCGGCGAAAGTTTGTGGATTTCGATGGCGTCGTTCACGAGATCGGTGGTATCCATCACGCACAGGCTCATCTGCCCGCCGTAAATCAAAGTTTTTACCAGTCTGTTCATTTAACTGCCGTTTCCTCCGTCGGGAACGCCCGCCGCGGCGGACGCGCCTTCAACCGCAATATTTTCTTCCCTGCGGGGCGGGGCGGACTCGCCCGCCTCCGTATTTTCTTCTTGTCGGGGCGCGGAGATCTCGGAAAATTCCGCCACCTTGCCGCCCGTGAGGGTGGGATGGTCGTTTTTATAAAGAAGTTTCAAAAGCACGGGCGCGAGCACGGAACTGACGAGAACCAGCAGCACGACGAGCACCCTGTATTCCGGGGAGAGCAACTCCCCCGCGATGCCCTTTTCGGTGACGATGAGCGCCACTTCGCCGCGCGCGATCATCCCCACGCCGATCTTCGCGGAATCTTTCCAGCCGAATTTACACAGTTTCGCCACGCCGCCGCAGCCGATGATCTTGCCCGCGATCGCCGCAGCCACGAACGCCAGCGCAAACCATAAAACGTGCAGGGTAAGCCCGTCGAAACTGATTTTGATGCCGATGCTCGCGAAAAAGATGGGCGCGAAGATCATATAGGAATTGATGGTGATGCGCCTGTCCACATACTCCGCCGAAGAGTGGTTGACCGATAAGATCACGCCCGCGATGTATGCCCCCGTGATCTCCGCCACGCCGAACACCTCTTCCGCCACGAAGGCGTACATCAGGCAGACGACGAGCGACAAAATGGGGATGCGCCGCGTGTGGGGATGTTTCTTTTCCAGCCGTTTGAAGAGCTTGATGAGCAGGATTCCCACGCCGATCGCCACGGCGAAGAAGGCGAACATCCACAAGATCGAGATATACGGCAGCCCGTTCGGATTGATGAGCGCGGGGATGCCCGACATATCGGCGGGCGAGCTGTTCAGACTGAGCGCCACGGTGAGCACGATGAGCCCGAGCACGTCGTCGATAATGGCGGCGGAAAGGATAACGGTGCCCACCTTGCCTTTCAGTTTGCCGAGTTCGCGGAGGGTTTCCACCGTGATGCCCACGCTCGTCGCCGTGAGGATCACGCCGACGAACAGGCAGGAAAGCAGATTGTCCGTGCCGAGGAACGCCACGCCGATGCCGAACCCCGCGGCGAGGGGCAGCAGCACGCCGCCCAAAGCGACGAGGAAGGAAACAAGCCCCGTGTTTTTCATCTCTTTCAGGTCGGTTTCCAGTCCCGCCGTGAAGAGAACGAAGATCACGCCCACTTCCGCAAACGCCTGCAGCATATCGTTGTTCTGCAAAGGGAAGATCCAATCGGGCTGAATCTCAAAGAACAGCCCCCAGATCGCGGGGCCGGTGAGCAGGCCCGCCAGGATAAATCCCAGAACCTGCGGCAGGCCCAGCCTGCGCATTAAAATGCCCAGCATCTTCGCGGAAAACAAAATGACCGCGAGCTGAAATAAAAACTCCACCGTGTCGATATTCATACCAACCCTTTTACCTCCCGGGTCTTACCGCCCGGAAAAACAATCTCTCCGCAGGGCTGCCCTGCCTTGCGGTTTTTATCTTTTTGAATCCCGCCCGCGAAAGGGCGGCAATCACTTCTTCTTCGGTGTGGATATATTCGAAAAAACTTTCCTCTTCCCGCTCGTACGTTCCGCCGCGTTTCACGAAATACACGAGTTCCATAAGCACGCCGTCTTTCTTCTGCCTGTTGAACCAGAGATAGGACATCTCCTCCCCGTCCTCGCCGAACAGGTTTTCCCCGATGACCTGCCGCAACCTGTATTCCGTGGAGAGATCGAACAAAAACGCCCCTCCCGGCGCGAGCGCCGAAAAGACCGCCGCGAAGTTCTTATCCAGATCTTTCGGGCGGATGTAGTTCACGACGTCGTTCACCGCCGTAACGAACCCGAGCCCGCGCAGTTTTGCCGCGTCTTTCATACTCCCGAGCACATACTGCGCCCCGCCGAGGCGCATCGCCTCGGAGAGCATTTCGGGGGAAGGGTCCATGCCCACGGCGTCGAACCCCGCGGCGCAGAGCGCGCGCGTTACCTTGCCCGTTCCGCAGCCGACATCCGCCCCGCGGGGATTGACCGCGGCGCGGCGCACGGCGCTCACCGTTTTCTTCGCCCATGCGTCGCCCTCTTTGCCCATCAGATCTTCGTAAAATTCCGCGGCGAAAGAAAATCCGTTTTTCATGGCCAAGCGCCCTACTTATCCTCTTTTTCTTCCGGGAGATCGCCTTGTTCTCCGGCGGTTTCTTCGGCTTTCTTTTTCTTCTCTTTCTTGATCTTTTTGATACGCACGTGCTTGCCTTCGAGTTCGAGCCGCGCCTGCTCCTTTCTCGCCTCGCGCTCGGCTTCGAATTCCTTCTCCGCCTCGGTGGGCTGATATTCGGGATCGTCCTTATGGGCGGCTACGTATTCGTCGTTATCGCGGTAGAGCGCCTCGCGGCTCTCCTGCAAACGCTGCAAATCGGCGCGCCCGTAGGTTTCAGGCAGTTCGGCGAGCTGCAGATCGTCGTCCGTGATCGGCTTGATGGGGCGGCGGGTGAGCACCGTTCTGCTCGTCTGCGCCAGCTGTTCGCGGTATTTGCGGATGGATTCCGCATCCGTTTTGGAAACCTTTTCGTAAATACCCCTGTTCTTCTGCGCGCCCGGCACCCTGTCGTTGATGAATTTATCGAACGCCCACTGGCTGTAATCCGTCCA
>CALVZR010000111.1 GCA_944372565.1 uncultured Clostridia bacterium
TTCACAAATCGTGAAAACAGGGTGTGCTGTTTTTATTTTACAAAAGAAACCGCCGCGGCGCCCGCGTTTTAAGAAAAAACCTTTCGCCCGCCGCTTTCAGGCGCGTTCGTTTTCTTTCTTTATCTTCCGATAAAGCGCCTCGCAGCCCGCGCTCACGTCGCGGAACGCGGCGTCGAAATCCCCCGTCCACCAGGGGTCGGCAACGTCCCGCTTTTCCCCCGTGAAATCGAGCAGGCGCGCCACCTTATCGGCTTTGTCTTTGCCGATAATGCGCAGGATATCCGCCACGTTGCGCGCGTCCATCCCCACGATGAGATCGTAATACGCCCCGTCCGCCGCGGTAAGCCTGCGCGCGCGGCGCACCCCGCACGGGATGCCCGCCGCCCGCAGCACGCGCTCGGTCCCGCGGTGCACGGGATTGCCCTCTTCTTCTCCGCTCGTGCCCGCGGAGGCGATCTCGAACCCCGTTTCCCCGCGTTTTTTCAGCAGATCTTTCATGTAAAACTCCGCCATCGGCGAACGGCAGATATTTCCCAGACAGACGAATAAAATCTTTTTCTTCATAAACAAAACCTCCCCGCCGTATCAGTATAGCACGGCGGGGAGATTTTGTAAACTATTCGATGACCACGATGTAACGTCCGCGGCTTCTGAAATCGATGCGGATCTCGCCGTTTTTCCGTTCGGCGGTCACGTCCCTGTCGATTTCCCGCTTGATGATCTCCACCAGCCTTTCGAGATCGAGCAGATCTCTTTCTTCCTTCGTCTTGTTTGCCATAAAATTTTTCCTCCTTTGATTTTTTTCAGGCAAAAACCGAAACGGGTTTTATTCCACCCGTATCGTTCTCGTAACCCCGTTGGGGTAGCGCAAAAAGAGCGTGTTCCCGCTTGCCGCCGTTTCGGCGATCACTTCGTCGTTCACCATTGCTTTCAACAACACTAATAAATCTTGTACGTTCATAATTCACTCCTTTTTCCTGAATTTGATTTTTTTACTTATCACGGGTACCCGCGACAGGTATTTACGCTTCTATTTTACACATAATAAGACAAAACGGAGTGTCACATTTATGGAAGTTTTGTCGATTTTTGGCGAAAACCTGAAAGAATTGATGATTTATAACGAAACCTCCCCGGGAACATTGTCGGAAAAAGTCGGCATAGATCCCTCTCAGATACGAAGGTATCTCCGCGGGGAAAGCCTCCCCGCGCTGAAAAACGCGATAAAAATAGCGGACGCGCTGCGCTGTCCGCTCGATTATCTCTTCGGGCTGTCGGCGGATTTCACGGAAAAGGAATATCCGCCCGCACCGCCGTTTTCAAAGCACTTCCCCGCGTTTTTGAAAAAATGCGGCTATTCGCGCTACAAACTCGCGCGGGAACTCAAAGGGCTCACGCAGAGCAGGCTGAGCGCCTGGGTAAACGAAAAAAGCGAGCCGACGGTGGAAAACCTGCTGAAAATCGCCGCGCACCTTTCCTGTTCGCTCGACGAACTCGTCGGCAGGGAACACTGACCCCCCGTAAAAGCGCCGCTATAAGATCATCGCGAAGAGCGGCGAAAGCGCCACGGTGAAAATGCCCGTAATCACGAGCGCCAGCCCGCTCATCGCCCCCTCGATTTCCCCGATCTCCAGCGCCTTGGCGGTGCCGAGGGAATGGGAAGAAACGCCGAACGCCAGCCCCACCGCCACGGGATGCGTTACGCGGAGCAGCCGGCAGAGCGGCTTTGCGACGAGCGCGCCCATCACGCCCGTGATGCAGATGACGGCAACGGTGATATCCGCAATGCCGCCCAGCTCTTCCGCAACGCCCATGCCGATGGCGGTGGTTACCGATTTGGGCAGCAGCGTGGCGAAAATTTCGTGCGACGCGCCGAACGCGAAACACACGGCGAGCACGGAAGCCATCGCCGAAACCGCACCCGCCGCCACGGACACCAACACCGCGGCGGCGTTCTTTTTGAGCACGCCGAGCTGTTTATACAGCGGCACCGCCAGGCACACGGTGGCGGGCGTGAGCAGATAGCTCAAAACCGAAGTCTGCCGCTGATACGCCCCGATATCCATCCCCGTGAGCGCGAGAAACGCCGCCACGACGATCATGGATATGAGCAGCGGGTTGAACGCGTCTATCTTGGTCTTTTTCTGCAAAATCCAGCCGAGAAAATACGCCGCCAGGCTGAGCGCCAGCCCGAAATAGGCGGATTCATTGAGAAAGTTCAGCATCTTCCGCCTCCTTTTTTTCCTTCTTTTCCTTTGCGGACACCATCGCCTGCGCGAGCACGCCCGTTATCGCGGCGACGATTGCCGTGGTAACGGTTACGACGATGAGGATGATCCAGAGATTGGCGGCGATCAGTCCGGCCGCCGCCACCACGCCCGCCGCGGCGGGGATGAACAGCACGGGCATAATTTTCAGCAGAAATCCGCCCGCCCCTTCCACGTGCTCCAATTTCACGATCTTCAGCGCCAGCAAGGCGAACATGAGCACGAGCCCGTACACGCTCGCGGGCACGGGCAGCGGGATGAGCGCGTGCAAAATCTCCGCGAGAAAGG
>CALVZR010000112.1 GCA_944372565.1 uncultured Clostridia bacterium
CCGTCGCCACCGCGATGGTCTTTTCGATCCCGTACGCGTCGCACAGTTTGCGGAACATTTTCAGGGTGCGTATCGCCTCCTGAATGCGCTGGGGCTTTAAAAACCCGTCCCTGTCCATACCCTCGCCAAGGCGCGGAGCCTCTTTTAACTGGTCCACGATATGAAAATTGCCGCTCTGCGAGATCTCCATGATCAGCAGCCTAGCCGTATAAGAACCCAAATCGATGATCGCTATCCTTTCCAATTTACTCACCTGCTTCCGTTTTTTTTTTTTTTTTTATGTTTCGCTGCGCGAGTGCGCCCGCGTAATAAACGGTTTCAAATTTCTTCCGCTTTATTATAGCACAAATTCCCCCGCTTGTACATAGCCTTTTTGAAACTTTGTGCATTTTTTTTCGGATTTTTTCTCAACTTTTCAAAGTTCGGACGGAAATCGGAAAATTTGCGAAAATTTTACGGTTTTTTTACGTTTTTTACACTTTTTTATGAAAATCGGGCGAATAACGGCGGCTTTTCGATTCGTCAAATTGCACAATCGTCATTCCTCTTTCCACACCGAAACGAACTGCAGGGCGGAAAGCGCCATCAAAAATCCGCCGAAAACGCGGCGGAGCGTTTCGCCGTCCTGCAACTTGGCCGCAAAGCACCCTAAAGCGGCGAACGCCAGCGCGGGCAGGATGATAAAAACAGCCTTTTTGTACTCCACCAGACCGTTTTTGAAATGGATGACGAGCGCGACCGCCGCCATAGGCAGAAAGCCGATCAAATTGAGCGCCTGCGCCGCGTGCTGCGCCTCCCCCAAAAAGATGCCGAGCAGGGGGATGAGCACCGTTCCGCCGCCCATTCCCATGCCGCCGAGCACGCCGCCGGCAATGCCCGCAAGGGCGTAAAGCAAAAATTCCATTCTTCTACGTTTTTGCGGCAAAACGCCGCTTTTTTCCTCCTTTTTCGGCGATTTTCTTCTGTTTCGCCGGGATAAACTCCTCGCCGCCTTTTCAAAAGCCGCTCAAAAAAAGAGCATCTTCGCGCCCGCCGCGAGCATGGCGGCGGCAAAGACGGCGCTCACCCATTTCACCGAAAGTTTTTTCAGTAAAAACGCGCCGATCACTCCCCCCGCGAGCACGCCGAGCGTGACGGGCAGCCCCGAAGAAAACGAAAAATGCCCGAACGCGGCGTAGAGAAACCCGCTGAGCGCGGAAACGGGCAGAATGATCAAAATGGCGGTCGCGTGGGCGTTTTTGACGGGCATTTTCGCCAAAAACGTGAGCATGGGCACCACCAGCATCCCCCCGCCCCCGCCGAACAGCCCGTTGGCAAGCCCGGTTACGATGCCGGCGCACACGAGCACGATTTTTTCCGAAATCTTTTCGGAATTTTTCTCCGCATAGGATAAAAGTGAGGTTTTCATATCCGTTATTATGCGCGCTTCGCCCCGTTTTATCGGCTTTCCGCGAAAAAAACCTGAAAATTTCCCGTCATTTGAATTGCTTTTTTACTTAAAATAATATATACTGTATGTACATGTCTTAAAAAACAAAATCAAAACAAAAGGTGTAAGGTATGACAGGTGCAAAATCAAGCAAACTCAAATCTTTTCTGATCTTCTTTCTGGTCCTGATCATGGCTTGCTCCCTCGCGTTTGCCGCGTGCAGCACGACCGAGGAAGAGGGCGACGATCCGAATTATTCGCAGACCGAAACGGACGAGCAGGAAATTACGAACGGGAACTTCGAATTCGGCACGCTCGACGCCGAGCCGGACGAATATCCCTATACCTCCGTGAACGGATGGACGCGCGCGGTGGACAATTCCGCCGCCTCCTCCACCGTGGATTCGGGCATCATCGACACCGAAGAGTTTAACGCCCTTGTGGACGCCCTGCTCGAAGAGGACGATTTCGTAGATTGGGCGAAATACAAGTACGGAATCGACGAGGACGCCATCCGCTCCGAAGTGGAAACCGAACTCGGCGAGGACGCCGAAGACGAGGATATCGACGCGGAAGTGGAAAAGCGCGTGAACGATAAGATCCGCGAAAACTTCAAAAATCCCGGAACGCCGGCGGACGCGGTGGGCGGCAAAGTGCTGATGATCAACAACTACCGCAGTTCCAACGAGAACGATCCCTTCACGGGAACGGCGCAGAAATACACCTCCTCCACGACCATCACGCTCGAAAAGGACAGCTACGGCAAAATTTCCGTTTGGGTGAACACGGGCGACATCGTTGCGGCGAACAACGTCGCTTACGGCGCGAACATCCGCCTTGCCAACACGGTTTCCTCCGTCACGCAGGACGAATATTCCGTTTCCAACATCGTTACGGACGGCGAATGGGTGCAATACACCTTCTATGTGCGCGCGAACGACTTTTTATCGAGCACGGTGCAGGTGGTGCTCGGGCTGGGCTACGGCGCGGGCGCGAGCGGCAATACCGATCATTACGTTTCGGGTTCCGCGTATTTCGACGGCGTGTATTACGAACAGCTTTCCGAGGGCGACGAGGGCTATGAGGAAATCGACTGGGCGGATGCGGACAAGCCGGTCGTAAAGAGAAGCTCCTCTTCCGAAAAACAGGAAGCCACGCTTTACCGCGAGGAGGAAAAGCACGAATATTACGCTTTCGATCTCAACGCCGATTATTATTATACCGACCTGACCCAATTCGAAGCCGTCCTTTCCAAAACGGCGAGCAACACGACGAGCAACATTCCCGCGGACGCGACGGAATCCCGCACGCTTTCCGAAACGGGATTCACGGTTACGCAGAGCAGAAACAGCACGACGCTGAAACTGACGAGCCCCCTCTTCACCGTGCCGGCGGAGAGCTATGTGGCGGTTTCCTTCCGCCTCTCGATGGATGCGGACAGGCTGCAGAGAACGGGACTGACCGTGAACGCTTACGACAGCTACAGCGGCGCCACCGACAACAAACAGGCGACCATTTCCTCTCTCATCGCGGAGGAAGACGGCACTTACACCATCATCGTCAAGAATAATTTCGCCGCGGACGGCGATTACGACGAAGACAGGACGTTCCGCCTCGAATTCGTGTTCGGGCCGACGGACGTCGCCGCGACTACGGACGCCTCGCTTTACACCACGGGCAGCTACACCGTTTCCGATCTGAAACTGCGGGCGGGCTCGCTCGACGAGGAGAGCTATTCCGAAGACGCAAACGACGCGACTAACGAAAAGTATTACGACTTCTATTCCCTGCTCAACGGCGCGGCGGACAGCACGAACATCTTCTCCCTCGCGGCGTATGCGGGATTCGACGCCGATTATTCGGAAGAAGAAGATCCCTCCTATTCCTTCACGCCCGCTTACACCGATACGGGCACGATCACCCATTCCCCCGCGCTCGTTTCCGATTACATGGGAAAATATTTCTATGAAACGGACAGCACGGCGGCGGACAGAAACGAAACGGCGGGCCTTATCAACACGCAGTATCTCGCGGAATACGAAAAGAACATCCCCGGCCTCACCGAGGCGCTGAATTTCAGCGGCGACGAGGACATTCAGCCGCTGATGATCTACAACGGAACGGCGGGCGCTTACGGTTTCGTTTCCGACGAAGTGCAAACGCTTTCGGCAAGCTCCTATGCGCAGATCAGCGTGCGGGTCCGCGTGACGGGCACCGCCGCGGCGTACATCTACCTGGTGAACACCGCCCACGGCGACGGGCTGCTCGATCCCCTCTCCCTCTCCTTCAAGGGCGACGACGGGAACGATTACACCAAAGATCTTTACGTGAAAGTTACGCCCGACATGATGGACGCGGACGGCTGGGTGACGGTGAATTTCTACGTCGCTTCGGGCAAAGACGATCTTTCCTACCGCATCGAACTGTGGAACGGCGCACGGGTGCGGAACGCCGAGGAGCAGAGCGGTGAAACTTCGCAGGGATTCGTGTTCTTCGACGAAGTTTCCGTTTCCTCCTCCTTCACCGAAAGCACGGTACTCGGCGAGGCGCTGCAGAACGACGTCATCGAAGACGAATATCAGCTCTATTATACCCGTCCGCTCACCGATAAGGAGATCGAGTATAACGATACCGTTACGGACAACGACGACAAGATCTCTTACAGCGCGGGCGTCGTATGGGCGGATAACTTCCTGAAATACGGCGACAGTGCGGACGAGCGGAAAGGCACTTTCGTTTACGCCATCTACAACACCGTGAACCCCGTGGAGAGCACCATCCCCTCGGACGACGATACGACGGACGACGGCAACACCTCTTCGGGCTGCCAGGATTGCGACGCGTCCACATTCTGGCTGTCGCTCTCTTCCCTGCTGCTCGGCGTGGCGCTGCTGGCAGCCATCGTGATGGTTATCGTGAAGAGCGTGCGCAGGAGGAGAAAGGCGAGAAAGAGCACGGCGAAAACGCAGTACAAGATCACCAGCCGCAACAAGACCAATGCGGAAGTCAAGGCGAAAAACGAGCGCATCGCCCGTGAAAAGGCTACGGCAGCCGCCGGCGCCGCGGACGACGAGGACGACCTTTCCGAAACCGAAAATGCGAACGAAGAACCCGCCGAAGAGGAATACACCTACGGCGACGTGCTGGAAGATTTCAGCGACAACGACGACACGGTAGAGGAAATCGACGATCCGCTGGAAAGCGAGGAAGTCCCCGTGGAACCCGTCGCCCCCGCCGAGGAATCGGAAGAAAAGCAGGAAAACGGGCCGGCCGATGAAAGCGAAAAGAAAGAATAATCGTTCTGATTCTTTTCGGACGAAATAACCGAAAAGCCGCCGCGGCAGATTGCCGCGGCGGCTTTCTTATTTTAAAAACCGTTTCCGCCGAAGAGATCGCGGGGCACGGCGGATTTTCTGCCGCGCCCCGCGCGTTTTTTTCGAAAACT
>CALVZR010000113.1 GCA_944372565.1 uncultured Clostridia bacterium
TCGGAAAACCGAAAAAATGCGTCCTTTATAAATGTTTGGCAGATGGTTTTGGCTGGCGGAAAGGGGAAAGCGAGCCGTATCTCATTTGTAAATCGGGCGGCGGGGAAGAGGGATAAAAAACGAGAGAAAATAAAAAACACGCCCTTGCCGACGATTTAACGAAAAAACCGTCGGCGGACGGGCGGCGGGGGAGAGATAAAAAGCGAGAGAAAATAAAAAACCCGCCCTTGCCGACGATCTGGCGAAAAATCCGTCGGCGGACGGGCGGCGGGGGAGAGAGGTAAAAAACGAGAGAAAAGAAAAAACCCGCCCTTGCCGACGGAAAGAAAATAATAACCCCGTTTTTACAAAACAGGCGAATGCCACGCTTGTTGCCTCTGACCTCCTTAATGAAAAGGCTCTGCATATCAACATAGACAAAATGGCTTCTTATCGTTATTTGTGGAGCAATTCTTCTTCCCTATCGCACAGGGCAGGCCTCAAAAGGCTTGTCTTGTTTTTCTGTTTATAGTATATCACATTTTTTTGCAAATGCAACAACTTTTCGGAAATTTTAGAAAAAGTTACAATTCTTTTAAAAACGGAGTGAAATCCACGCCGTGGCGGCTGTCTATATTCTTTTCGATGCTGTAAGCGATGCAGCGGGAAACGAAATCCGCCGCCCGGGCGACGCACTGCGCGGGCGGTTCGCCGTTCAGCAGGGCGCCCAAAAACACGGAATCGAACAGATCTCCCGTGCCGGAATACGATTTTTCAAAATATCTGCACGAAAAAAGCGCGCGTTTGCCG
Organism: uncultured Clostridia bacterium; assembly: GCA_944372565.1. Taxonomy (GTDB): domain Bacteria; phylum Bacillota; class Clostridia; order Christensenellales; family Borkfalkiaceae; genus UMGS775. The sequence goes on from CALVZR010000113.1 coordinate 790, forward strand.
CCGAACAGGCACACGTTGAACAGCTTTTTCCCGTAAGGCGCGCCCGTGATCATCGCGTTTTTCGTTCCCGCGCGGCAGAGCGTTTCCGCCAGGGTGAACACCCGTTCCAAAAAGGCGCTTTCGCTCTTTTCGGCGCACACGGAAAAGAAATCTTCCCCGCCGAGGATACAGGCTTCCGTGAGATTGGGCGTGATATACTGCGCGCGCGCCGCCGCCGCCCGATAGCGGGGGATAAAAGAGGAATCGAAACACTTGTAAAGTTCGCCTTTATCGCCGAGCACGGGGTCGAAAAAGAAGATCGCCCCGTATTTTTCGGCGAGATCCGCCGCCTGTTCGGGGACGGCGGCGTTGGGCGTGAATCCCGCGTAAACGCAGTCGGTTTTTTCCCCGAGTTTATCCCATTCGGCGATGTATGCGGCAAAATCCGCCGAGCAGTCCCGCATAAAAAAGCTGTCGTAAGCCGTCTGGTTGGAGAGGACGGCCGTGGGGAAGGGGTGCGTTTCGTGCCCCATCACGTTGAGCACGGGGATATTCGCCGTGAGCGAGCAGTTGCCGTAGCCCGATAAATCGTTAATCAGGGTGATCTTCATCTTTGTTTTCCTCTGTTTCGGCGGTTTTTTCGCTTTTTTTGCGCGGAGAAAGGGGATTTTGAGCGAATTTATCGAAGTCCTTCACACGCGAGAGCACGAAGGTGAAAATATACGCCACGACGATGCCCGCCGCGCCCTGTATGGCGTTGTTCGCCAGTCCCGCGAGCCCGCTCGCAAACCCGCCGTACAGGGCGGAATCCGCCAGAAAATATCCCGCCGCCATCTCGCACGCGGCGATAAAACAGGAGAGCAGCACCGCGGCGTGGCGGTTGCATTTGGTTTTCAGGAGCGCGCGGAGCAGAATTCCTGCAAAAAACCCTTCCAGCCCCTTTACGACGAACGTGAAGGGGGCGTACATTGCGTAGCCGAGGAGCACGTCCGCCAGCGCGCTGCCGATGCTGCCGGAAACGGCGGCGAAGGCGGGGCCGAAACACATCGCGCCGAGGAAAATGAAGGCGTCGCCGAGGTTGGTGTATCCCATAAGGGGGTTGGGCACCTGCACGAACATCGTTACGACGAGGATGAGCGCGGTGAATACCGAAAGGAACGCGATGCGTTTTGCCGAAAAATATTTAACCATAAGAAAACCTCCCGAATGCGGGAAAGACCGCGCCTCATATGCCTCATATGCCGAAAGGGCAAAAAAGGCGCAAAAAAATCCCGTAAGCGGCAGCTTCGGGAGAAAAGTGGCAATCTTACGAAACGCAGGCGAAAAAACGACTGCGTTTTATAAAAAGCAACTTTCCCATTCGGACTGTATCCGGCGGTTACGGGATCTCACCGTATCGGCTGTTGGGGCTGTCGGACTCGTCCTTTGAAAAGGCATTACCGCCGGTCGGGAATTTCACCCTGCCCAAAGTTACCGTAAATTCATTTTTCTGCAATGATACGCCTAAATCCCGCGTTTGTCAAGCGAATCGGAAGAAAAGCCGACAAATGCGAGCGCTTTTTTTTCGAGTTCCTTCACGAAAGCGTCCTTGCCGTCGCAATAGCCGTCGATATCTTCGGGGAATTGCAGGGCGAGGCGGGCTTTGAGTTCGCCGTACGCCGCCGCTTCGTCCGGGCGGGCGCGCAGATAATCGCGCACGGCGAGGTGCCGCGCGATCTCGAAACGCGAAGAAACGCCGAAGATATGCACGTTGTGCGTGCGGTGCGCGCCGCCTTTCCTCAAAAAACGCCGCCCCGCGATGCCGAACTCGCCCAGATATTCGTATCCCGCGCTCTCGAACTGCGCGCGGAACCCGTCCACGCGGGCGATGTCCTTCACCACGGGCATGATGTCGATCACGGGTTTGGCTTTCAGTCCGGGCACGGCGGTGCTGCCGATATGGTGCACGGCAACGAGCTCGTCTTTCAGGATGTTTTTGAAAAGTCCGGTTTCCCGCTCGAATTTTTCCCGCCAGGCGGGGCCGTATTCCACAACGGAAATATACTGCATAAAAAACTCCTTAAAACACGTCTTTGAAAATTTCCAGCCCGCTTTTTTTCAGCACCGCGCGGATGGCTTTCCCCGTGAGGTTGGGGAAGAGCCTGTAAAAGAAACTCATTGCCTTGGCGTCCGCCCCCGTTACGATGCGCGTTTTTCCGCGTTTGAGCTTTTTCAGGATGCGTTTCACCGCCTTGTCAGTGGGCAGGCAGAGTTTTTCCACGAGGGTGTTTTCCGTTTTGCGTTTCTGGTGGGAAAAGATATCCGTTTTGGTAAATCCGGGATAAACGCCCGCAACGTAGATCTCGCCGCGGTAATCGAGGGCGAGGCATTCCGTAAACCCTTTCACCGCCGATTTGGAGGCGGAGTAGAGCGCCGTTCCCACCACGGGGGCGAGGGCGGACGCGCTCGAAACGTTCACGAACGCGGGAGCGGGGGAGCGCCTGAGCAGGGGGAGCAGGGCGGAAAAGGAATACACGCACGAAAGGCTGTTCGTGGAGAGGATGTCCTCCGCGTCCGCCGCGGAATGAAATTCCGCTCTCGCAAAGGGCAATAAAAAACCCGCGTTGTTGATCACCATATCGGGAATAAAGCCCTCTTTTTCGAGTTCCGCGGCGAAATTTTCCCAGTTTTCGCGCACGCTCACGTCGAACAGTTTATATGCAAACAATTCCTTGTTTTTCAGCGAATTTCTGAAAGCGGAAAGCCGTTCTTCGTTCCTGCCGATGCCGACCACGCGGCAGGAATACTCCTCGCACAGGCGGCGGGCGAGTTCTCTGCCGATGCCGCTCGAAGCGCCGCTCACGATCACGCGCTTTTGATGTAAATCGTATTTTGTCATAAAAACATATTACCACAATTCCCGCCGATTTGCAAGCGCCAACCGCGGCGTTTTTCTTGAAAAAACGCGGGAGGTGTGCTACAATAGAGGGCGGAGAAAGAGAATGGAACAAATCACGGTCGATAAAATACTCGAAAAACTCAACCCCGAACAGCTCGCCCCCGTGAAGGAAACGGAGGGCGCGGTGCTGGTGATCGCGGGCGCGGGGAGCGGCAAAACCCGCGTGCTGACGAGCAGGATCGCCTATCTCGTACTGGAAAAAGGCGTATCTCCTTCGGAAATTATGGCAATAACCTTTACGAACAAGGCGGCGAACGAGATGAAAGAGCGCCTTGCCCGCTTTATCGGGGACGTGGGGCGGATGTGGGTTTCCACCATCCACAGTATGTGCGTGCGCATTTTAAGGCAGGACATCGGAAAGCTGGACGGGCGGTATAACGGCAACTTCACCATATACGACGACAGCGACAAGGAGCGCGTGCTCAAACGGCTGTGCGCCGAGCGCGGGCACGACGACGAGTTCGCAAAAAAAGTGAAATTTCATATCGGCGCAGCCAAGAACAAGGCGCTTTCGCCCGAAGAATACGCGGAGGAAAACGCGAACGAAAGGCACATCGACGAAATCTGCCGCGTGTTTTCCGCCTATGAGGACGTGCTGTTGAAGTCCAACGCGATGGATTTCGACGACCTTCTGGTAAAAACCTACCGCCTGCTCGCCGCGGACAGGGAAACGCTCGATTATTATTCCCGCCGTTTCCGCTATATCCACGTGGACGAATTTCAGGATACCAACCGCGTGCAGCTGATGATCGTGGAAATGCTCGCCTCGGCGCACGGCAACGTGTTCGCCGTGGGGGACGACGATCAGAGCATTTACGGCTGGCGGGGGGCGGAGATCCGCAATATTTTAGAATTTGAAAAGCATTTCCCCGCGGCGAAAAAGTTCAAACTCGAACAGAATTACCGTTCCACGAAAAACATCCTGAACCTGGCGAACGCCGTGATCGCGAACAACACCGAGCGCAACAAAAAACAGCTCTGGACGGAGAACGGCGAGGGCGAAAAGATAGAGCGGTTCACCGCGCTCGACGAAAACGACGATGCGGCTTACACCGCGCTGCAGATCAAGAAACTGCTTGCGAGAACGCAGTGGAAGGCAAAGGATTTCGCCGTACTCATGCGGGTGAACGCCCTCTCCCGCGCGTTCGAGCAGGAATTCAACAAATACGGCATCCCTTACCGCGTGTTCGGCGGCTTCAAGTTCTTTGAAAGAAAGGAGATCAAGGACTGCCTCGCCTATCTGAAACTGCTCAACAACCCGCTGGACGACGAGGCCCTCCTTCGCATCGTGAACACGCCCAAGCGGGGCATCGGCGGCAAGAGCGTGAACGCCTTGCAGGAATACGCGAAATATTATAATCTCAGTTTGTTCGACGCGGTGTGCGACGTCGATAAAGTCGATATGCCCGCGGGCGCGAAAGCCAAGGTGAACGAATTCAAAAACCTCATCGTTTCGCTCATCGTGGATAAGGAAACGCTTCCCCTGCCCGAACTTACCGAAAAGATGCTTTCCAAAACGGGGTACAGGACGATCTTCGAAGAGGATACGGAAGAAAACCTCAATAAGCGCATGAATATCGACGAATTCCAGAACAGCATTCTGGAGTTTTCCAAACTCAACGCGGGTGCGGCGCTTTCCGATTATCTGAACGAGGTTACGCTTTCCGCCGATTCGGACAACGTTGCGGAAGACGACGCGGTG
>CALVZR010000114.1 GCA_944372565.1 uncultured Clostridia bacterium
ATCTCGCAGGCGGGCAGCGAAAAGGAAACGTGCGTCGAACCCGCTTTCAGCGGGGCGGCGGAAAGGGCGCCCGCCCGCGCCGCGAACACCGGGCGGCGGTTGCCCACGCCGCACGGCTCGAAGCGCTGCAGTTCTTCGGCAAAGCGCATGGAAAGGGGGGCTTCGCACACCCCGTCCACATACACCTTGGGCACGAAACACTCCGCGTCGCAATGCGCGCCGAGGTATTCGTCCGCCGCGCGGTAAAACGCCTCGAAATTTTCCGCGGAAACCGCCACGCCCGCCGCCTGGGAATGCCCGCCGAATTCCAGCAGATATTCCTTGCAGGCCGAAATGACTTCGAAAATATTCACGTCGGGCACCGAACGCGCGGAGCCTTTATAGAACCCGCCCGCCTCGGCGAACATAATCACGGGGCGGGAATATTCCTCCGCCAGCCGCGCCGCCACGATGCCGATGAACCCCGCGCGCCAGCCCTCGCCGCGGAGCATGATGATGTTTCCGTACGCCCCCTCTTCGTTGATCTTCTCCTTCGCCAGGCGGTAGAGTTTGTCGCATTCCGCCTGCCGCTCGATGTTATAGGCGTTGAGTTTCACGGCGAGGTCGAAAATTTCGCCCTCGTCCTCGGTGAGGAAGAGGCGGAGGGCGGAGGCGGCGTCCCCCATCCGTCCCGCCGCGTTGATGCGGGGCGCGAGTGCGAACGCCAGCGTCTGGGCGGTGATCTCCTTGCTGCCCGCCACCGAAAGCAGCCGCTTATACGCGGGGCGGGCGTTTGCCGAACTCATCCTTTTCAGCCCCTCCGCCACGATGCTCCTGTTTTCCCCTACGAGCGACATACTGTCCGCCACGGTGGCGAGCGCGGCGATGTCTATGTATTTTTCCGCCGCCTTCCCCAACAGGGCGCAGGCGAGTTTGAACGCCACCCCCGCGCCGCAGAGCCCGTCGAAGGGATAGTCCTGATCGGGCAGTTTGGGATTGACGACGATGCAGTCCGGCAGAACTTCGGGGATTTCGTGATGGTCGGTAACGATGACGTCCGTGCCCAGTTCGTTCTTGATGAATTCCACAACGTCGCGGTCGCTGATGCCGCAGTCCACCGTGACGATCAGCCCCATAAACACCTCTTCGGCGTACCGCGCCGCGATGTCGGCGTTCAGCCCGTAGCCGTCCTCCCGTTCGGGCACGCAGGCATATGCCTCCACGCCGTATTCGGTGAGCGCCTTATACAAAATGCTCGCGGCGGAAACGCCGTCCGCGTCGTAATCGCCGTAAACGAGCACGGGCTCGCCCGCGTCGCGCGCGGCGGCGATGCGATCGACAGCCTCCCGCATGCCGCGGAGCAGGAAAGGATCGTGCAGGCGATGCATGCCGGGCGTGAGAAATTCTTCGGCGGAGGCGGCGTCGGTATATCCGCGCGCAAAAAGAACGGCGGCCGTTTCCTGCAAAAGCCCCGTCTTTTCGGCGATGTCCCCGATTGCCTGCATCTCTTCCGTCGTGAATTTTCTCCTGCCTTCGATGCGTTTCATATCCTTCCCCTGCGGAAATTCTCCGCTTTTTTATAAGACAATAAGGCGGGGTCTCCCGCCTTATTCAGGTTGTTTGCTTTTTTATTTCTTCGCCAGCAGCGCGCGCAGCCCCCCGAAGAGGAAGAGCGCGGAACACGCGGCGCACACGACGCCGATTAAAATCTGTATCGCCGCAAACTTGATGCCGACGGGCGCGAGCGCCGCCATCGCCGCCACGAGCACGAGCGCGCCGAGAACGGGAACGAGCGTTTTGAAGAACACTTCCCTGAACGCCCCCGAAACGAGTTCCTTCACGGGCAAGCCGTCGCTTGCCACGTTTTTCTTATCCTCCGCCACGACGTTCGCAAAGTACAGCGCGAAAGCCATCGTGAGCACGAACGCCCCCGCCGTGACCGACAGGAACGCCGGCGTGACGACCGCCCTCGTCAGCGCGGTGAGCGCCACGGTGAGCGCCGCGCCGATTGCCGACGTGATGAGGAAGGCGAACGCCGCCGCCCATTTATAGCGGATGGCAGCATACAGGAATCCCGCAACGAGCAGGATGCCCGCGGCGAGGAGCGCCCACCACATTTCGGTCAGCGTGCCGTAGCCCGCCGCCGCGTATTTTTCCGCCGTTACGTCCACCGTGGAGTTGGCGAACGCCGTATCCAGTCTTCCCTGCAGATCGGCGATCGATTCTTCGGGAACGTCGTTTCTGAACAGATAGAGCACGGTGCGGCCGCTGTCTATCTCTTCCCTGTACACGTAGCGCAGCCCGTCCTCCTTGAACACCGCCTCCGCGGTGTCTTTCATGGTCTTGTTGTTGTCGCCGAAACTTTCTTCCGCCGTGATCTTCACTTCGTAATGATCGGTATATTTCACGTCCTTATTGAACCCGACGAAACCGAGCACGAACGCCCCCGCGACGATCAGCACGAGCGCCGCGACGAGGGCGGCAGTAAAACTTTTCACACAGTCGAACTTTTTCATCATTCCGCCCTCCTGAGTTTGAGGAATTTTTCGCTCTTGTCCTTAAAGAGGGGCAGCGCCATATAGGCGAGCAGCTGCGAGAAGAACATCGTCACGAGCGCGGAGATCACTACGCCGATGCCGAACGTGATCGCAAAGCAGTTCGCATATCCGCCGCAGAGGAAGAACATCACCAAAGAGAACACCGCGAGCACCGCGTCGATCTCCGTGATGGTGAGCATGGAGCGGCGGTACGCCGCCTTCACGGCAGCCTTCACGGTTTTGCCGTTTTTAAACTCCTCGCGCATCCTGTGCATGATGATCGCCATGGAATCCGCCGTGAGCACGAGGGCCGCCAGAATCCCGGCGACGCCCGCCATATTGAGCGTGATGCCCGGCACGACGATGAGCATCACGATTTCCAGCATCACGAAGAGGAATGCGGAAACCGAAGAAATGAGCCCCGCTCCGCCGTAAACGGAAACGGCTAAAATCACGATCACGATAAACGCCGCAAGGCACGCCCAGAATACGAGCGCCGCCGCGTTTTCGCCCAGCGCGGGCGAAACGGTCATCGGGTCGCTCACCTCGTATTCATAGGCAAGTCCGCCCGAGTCGATCTGCAAAGCGAGCTGTTGCGCGGTGGTTTCGTCCGAAGCCGTGATGAGCAGCGAGTTGCCCGAAAGATAATCTTCCGTGAGCGTGCTCGAAAACAGCTGCGTATCCCCCAGCGTGATGGTCAGCGTGAAATCCGTGGCGTTGCCTTCAGAATCGGTGGAACCCGCGGCGATCGCCTCGCGCAGGGCGGTTATGCCCTCGTTGGTGAAACGCAGTTCCACATAATAACTCGTGGTCGCCTGCACGGTCTGCGAGATGTATCTCGCGCCCGCCACCATTTCCGAACCGAACAGATAGGTGCCGTTGCCGTCCGTAAATTCCAGTTCGCCGTAGCGCGCCGCAACGGCGATGTCGTTGGCGGCGGTATTGCTCGAACGCATCTCCACGCGGAAAGACCAGTTTTCCGTTTCGTCCGCGCGGTATGCCGTCACTTGGGCGCCGCGGTAACCGAGCGCTTCCAGCCTCCGTTCGAGGGTGAGCACCACTTCGTCGGGCTCGATATCCGTGTCCTCGACGGAAATATCTTCTTTGAGCGTCAATTCGTATGCGACACCTTCTTCGAGATCGCTGTCGAGCTCGATCGCCCCTAAAAAGGAGCGGTAAATCCTGGTGTCGTTCCACGGAAGGCGGAACTGCGCGAACGTGAGCACCGCCAGCACGACGAGCACCACACTGATCACGACCAGTAACGCGATCGACTTCTTTTTGTTCATTTCTTCCTCCCCGGCGCAAAGCCGCAGATACGCGAATAGATTTAGACTAAAATATTATATAACGGATTCGCGCGATAGTCAAGAAAAATCGGAACGATTTGGCAAAAAACGCCTGCGCCTCAGCGATTTTCTTCGCTTTTTTCCGCCGCGTAGAGATCGAGCGCGCACTCCATGCGCGCCTTCATCATCCCGCAGGTGACTTTATAGGGCGTGTTGATGTCCCCGCCCTTGCGGATGTTGTTCGCGGGGCAGCCGCCGCTGCAATGATATTTGGCGAAACAGTTTTCGCACGCCTTGCGCGTGTAAAGGTTGTTGTCGCGGAACAAAGAACGGATTTTCCCGTCGAGTTTCCCCTCGAAAACCGTGCCCATCTTATATTCGGGAAGGTCGGCGAACTGGTGGCAGGGAAAGATGTCGCCCCAAGGGGTGACGGAAAAATATTCGTTGCCCGCGCCGCACGCCGACACGCATTTTCTCAGACACGGGCCGCCGTCGAGATCGATCTGGAAATGGAAAAACCGAAAGAGTTTCTCCCCCGCCGCTTTTCTGCGCTTGTATTCCCTCGCCAGGCGGCGGTATTCCTCCGCGATAGCGGGCACGTCCTCCTCCGAAATGTAAAGCGGGCTGTTCTCGTCGGTCACCACGGGTTCGAGGGATATTTCCGTAAGCCCCTTGTCCGCGAGATATAAAACGTCGTTTCCGAAATCGAGGTTCTTTTTGGTGAACGTGCCGCGCACATAATAGTGCCTGTCCCCCCGCATCTTCACGAAACGGGTGATGTTTTCGATGATGACGTCGTAACTGCCCTTGCCGTTCACGGTCTTGCGCACGCCGTCGTGCACTTCCTTTCTGCCGTCTATGCTCAAAACGACGTTTTCCATCTCCTCGTTGAGATAGCGCGCCGTTTCCTCATCGAGCAGCACGCCGTTTGTGGTGAGCGTGAAGAGGAACTTCTTGCCGTGCGCCTTTCCCTGCGCCTTGGCGTAATCCACCGTCTGTTTCACCACCGAAAGGTTCATCAGCGGCTCGCCGCCGAAAAAGTCCGTTTCGAGGATCTTCCTCTTCCCGCTGTTCGCGATGAGGAAATCCACCGCCGCTTTCGCGACCTCGAAAGACATATATTCCGAGCGCCCCTTATAATTCCCCTGCCCCGCGAAACAATATTCGCATCTTAAATTGCAGTCGTGGCAGATGTGCAGGCAAAGCGCCTTGATTTCCTCGCTTTTGGCGGGGATCTCCTTTTCCTCTTCGGCGAAGAGCACGCCCTGTTTTTCGAGCTCCGCGATCTCCTCTTCGATCTCTTTTACGTCCTCTTCCTTCACGCCGCGAAGATCGTACGTCTCGCCGTTTCTCTTTTTCACGACCTCGGCGGTGAGCGCGTCGCAGATATGGAGCGCGCCGCTCGCGTTATCGAAGAGATAAAACGTGCCGTCCGCGCTGAATGTATGCACCATATTTTTTTTCTCCGTACATTAAAGAGGAGCAGTAATTTTACTGCTCCCGAAATTTTTCCGTTTCCGTTCAGCCGAGATCTTTGATCTTGGTCTCTCTCGTAATCTTTTCGCAGGACTGATTTCCCACCGTGCAGGAAGTTTTGCAAGCCGACTGGCAGGTGCTCCTGCATTCGCCGCAGCCCTGTATGCTTCTTTTGGCGGGAACCGCCACCGTTTTGATTCTGCGCATAATGACCCTCCGTTGATTCCGTTTTTATCATTATACAAAATCGCGGCC
>CALVZR010000115.1 GCA_944372565.1 uncultured Clostridia bacterium
CTGCTCATTCTGTTCGCGGCGATCGCGGGGCTGATCGTCCTCATCGTGTTCGCCGTGAAGGCGCTTACCGCGAAAAATTGAACCGCGCCCGCAAAAATAAAAAAAATGTTGCGAAATCGCTTGCGTAAAGGGCGGAGGAAAGGTGTATAATAAAAATATTAAAATTCCGGAAAAGAAAAACAGATAAATTTTTATAAAGGGGGATTTTTTTATATAAATTGCCCGGGCGCCGTGCTATACTGATGGAAAACGAATGGCGGCGCAACGTCCGCCGTAAGGAGGAAGATATGACGGCAATTTATATCGCGATCGGGGCTCTTCTCGTTTTGTCGGCGGGCGCGGTCGCCTTTACGTATTTCGCCATCTGCCCGAAGATCATGGCGGCTTTGCTGAAAACCATTCCGCCCGAGCAGCGGGATTTTTGTCCTGACGAAAGCGTTCCCCGCCCGAATACGTCCGCTTTTTTCAGACAGGACGAATGGTATCTTAAAGAATCCGGCAGGGAAAAGGTCACGCTCGTTGCGAAAGACGGCGTTTCGCTCTGCGGGCAATGTGTTCCGCGCGAAGGGAAATGTCCGCAGGTGGGCGATCGTGATGCACGGCTATCGCATAGACGCGCGGGAGATGTCCGAATTTATCCGCCGTTTTTACGAAAACGGCTGGAACGTGCTCGCTCCCGACCAGCGGGCGCACGGGTTCAGCGGGGGAGCATATACCTTTTTGGGAGCGATGGAAAAGTACGATCTTGCGGGCTGGGCGGATTTTATCTGCAAAGAGGATCCCGCGGCGGAAATCGTTTTTTTCGGCGGCTCTATGGGGGCGGCCACCGTGCTGCTCGCTACGGGTTTGCCTTTGCCCGAAAACGTGAAAGCCGCTGTGGCGGATTCCTCGTTTACTTCGGCAAAACGCCTTACCGAGCGGTTTTTAAAATGGAAAAAAATTCCCGTATTTCCCCTTCTGCCGCTCACGTTCCGCTATGTGCGCAGAAAAACGGGGATGGACCTTAAAGATGCGGACGTGCTCGCGGCGGTGCGCCGCTCGGTCACTCCCACCTTGTTTTTGCATGGCGATAAAGACGCCGTCGTTCCCTTTGACATGTTAAACGAACTTTATTCCGAAGCAAACTGCGAAAAGAAAAAAGTTGTCTGCGCGGGGGCGCAGCATACGCAGGGCTATTCCGTCGCCCCCGATCTGTATTGGAAGGAAGTTTTCGGATTCTGCGATAAGGCTCTTTCCCGTTCGCGTCAGACGGAAGAGCGGTAAACGCTTTCCGTTTGTTTGTGATAAAATTTTAAAAGGAGAATTTCAGAAATGAGAAAGAATTTCGGAGCCAAAACCTATCTTTATCCCATGCCGGTATTCATCGTCGCCGCGTACGACGAAAACGGCGTGCCCAACGCGATGAACGCCGCCTGGGGCGGTATCTGCGACGATAACCGCATCGCCCTCTGCCTGTCCGCCGATCATAAAACGACGGAAAACATCAAGGCGCGCGGGGCGTTCACCGTGAACATCGCCGATGCTGCGCACGTTGCCGAATGCGATTACGTGGGCGTGGTTTCGGGCAAAAAGGTGCCGGATAAATTTGCAAAGGCGGGCTTCACCGCGATCAAAGGGGAGTTTGCGGATGCGCCCGTCATCGCCGAACTTCCCATGGCTCTCGAATGCCGTTTCGTGAAAGTGGCGGAGGACTGCCTGATCATCGGCGAGATCGTGAACGTGAGCGCGGACGAGCGCGTGCTCGGAGAAAACGGAAAGATAGACCCCGCCAAGGTGCGCGCCATCACCTTCGACCCCGTGAACAGCGCCTATCTGGAACTGGGCGGCAAGGCGGGCAACGCCTTCCGCGACGGACTGAAAATCAGATAAATCAGATAAATCGGTTGCAGGCATTTGATAGCCGCAGAAACGCCCGCCTCTGCATTTGCAGAGGCGGGCGTTTCGCTAACGGATAGAAAAGGCGTTTTTTCCATATACTTACGGTATGGAAAAAATGCAAAAAACAGCGAAAACGCGGGTGATTTTGCACAGCGATCTCGATAATTTTTACGCTTCCGTGGAAGAGAAAAAGCGCCCCGGACTGAAAGGGCGCCCCCTCGTGGTGTGCGGAAACAAAGAGGATAGGCACGGCGTGGTGCTCGCAAAAAATGCGCCCGCAAAGCGGGCGGGGATTAAAACGGGCGACGTTTTGTGGCAGGCAAAAAAGAAGTGTAAAAACCTCATCGAAGTGCCCGCGGATTTTTCCGAATACCTGCGCGTGTCCAAGCGCGTGCGCGCGATCTACGAACGCTATACCGACCGCGTGGAGGCGTTCGGCATAGACGAGTGCTGGCTGGACGTAACGGCGAGCGCCCGCCTGTTCGGCAGCGGGATGCACATCGCGGAAGGCATCCGCGCGGCGATCGCGGCGGAAATCGGCATCACGGCGAGCGTGGGGGTGAGCTGGAACAAGATCTTCGCAAAGCTCGGTTCGGATATCGCCAAGCCGGACGCCGCCGTCGAGATCACGCCCGAAAATTTCAGGCAAACGGTCTGGCCCCTTCCCGCGGAAAATCTGCTCTACGTGGGAAAGGCGACCAAGGAAAAGCTCAGCCGCAGGGGGATCTTCACGATCGGGCAGATCGCCGCCGCATCGGAAAGCCTGCTCGAAAAATGGCTGGGCAAATGGGGGACATATTTGTATCTCTTCGCAAACGGGCTGGACAATACCCCCGTTTACAAGCGGGAGGAAGAGCAGAATATCAAGAGCATCGGCAACAGCCTCACCAACTATCGGGATTTGAAAAACGAAGAGGAGGTGCGCGCCCTCGTGCTGCTTTTGGCGGATTCGGTGGCGGCGCGTTTACGGGAAAGCCCGCTCGGGCGGGCAAACACCGTGCACGTTTTCGCCACGGATGCGCAGTTGTACCGCTATGCAAAACAGGGCAGAACGCCGCGCCCCACCAAAAACGCCGCGGAGATCGCCGACTGCGCGTTTTCGCTTTTTCGCAAAGTCTATCCGTGGAAAGCCGCCGTGCGCGGGCTGGGCGTTTCGGTGAGCGGTTTCACCTACGGGCAAGAGCAGACTTCTTTCGACGATCTCGCCGGAAAAAATAAAGCCGACCGCGTGGAGGAAACGGTGGATAAACTGCGCGCGAAATACGGCCACGGCGTGATCCAGCGCGCGGTCATCTTAAAAGACCGCCGCCTCGCCTCGCTCGACGTAAAGGGCGAACACGTCATCCACCCCGAAGGCTATTTCGGGAAATAACGCCTTTTCAGCGTGATTTCCCTTCCCCGATACACCATTCGCCGTCTATGGGATCGACCAGGCGGAAATGCAGGGCAATGGCCGCCAGAACGGGGAAATCGCCGACGAGCGGTCCTTCGTAGCCGCAAGGCTGTCCACAGGTGCGTGAAGATGCTGGAAAAATCGGAAGAACGCGGCGGATACGCTTTGGGATCCGGAAATTCGATCGCGGCCTACATTCCGTTGAAGAATAATGCTGAAAACGGTCAATGCAGATATGAAATTGCAAAATTTCAATAAAAAGGACTGTGTTGAACCTATCGAGGGTTCAACACAGTCCCACTTGGCGGAGCATTAGTAACGTAAATCGAATTTTATTTAATATTTTTAATTTTAGTTATATCGCCAT
>CALVZR010000116.1 GCA_944372565.1 uncultured Clostridia bacterium
AAAAACATGGTCGGGCAGAGTTAAGATGAAAAAAATCACGGTACTCGATTCCACGCTGCGCGACGGCGCGCAGGCGGAGGGGATCTCCTTTTCGGTGACGGATAAGCTCAACATCTGCCGCGCGCTCGACGAACTGGGCGTGGCGTATATCGAGGCGGGCAATCCCTCTTCCAATCCAAAGGACATCGAATTTTTCCGCGAGGCGGCGGAAATAAAATTTAAAAACGCCGTGCTCACGGCGTTCGGCTCCACCCGCCGCAAGAACGTTACCTGCGAGCAGGACGCCAACCTGAACGCCCTCGTGAACGCGGGCACCGCGGCGGTGAGCATCTTCGGCAAATCCTGGGATTTCCACGTGACGGACATCCTGAAAGCGACGAAAGAAGAAAACCTCGCCATGATCGGCGAAACGGTGGCGTACCTCAAAGCGCGGGGAAAAATCGTCATCTACGACGCGGAGCACTTCTTCGACGGATATAAAAACAATCCCGATTACGCGATGAAAACGCTGGAAGCAGCGGAACGCGCGGGGGCGGACATCATTTCCCTCTGCGATACGAATGGCGGCTGTTTTCCGGACGAGATTGCCGGAATCGTGCAAAAGGTGAAGGAAAAAGTTTCCTGCGCGGTGGGCGTCCACGCGCACGACGATACGGGCTGCGCGGTGGCGAATTCGCTCGCGGGGGTGGCCGCGGGGGCGGAGCACGTGCAGGGCACGCTGATCGGCTACGGCGAGCGTTGCGGAAACGCAAATCTCTCCACCGTCATCGCCGATCTGCAGCTCAAAAGGCAGACTTTTTGCGTTGCGGGCGATCTCGCAAGGCTGACCGAACTCTGCCGCAAGGTGGCGGAAATTTCCAACGTGCGCCTTGTCCGCGGCATGCCGTACGTGGGCAAATCGGCGTTCACGCACAAGGCGGGCATGCACATCGACGGGGTGAACAAGTCGAGCAGATCGTTTGAACACGTTCCGCCCGAAACGGTGGGCAACGAGAGAAGGTTTTTGATGAGCGAGGTCGCGGGGCGGAGCACCGTTTTGGAAAAGATCCGCCGCATCGCGCCCGACGTGAAAAAGGACGATCCCGTTACGGCGAAGATCATCGAAAAGATCAAGGAAATGGAATATAAAGGCTACCAGTTCGAGGGGGCGGACGCCTCTTTCGAACTGCTCATCCGCAAGCAGCTGGGCACCTACCGCCCGTTTTTCTCGCTGGAAAAGTTCAAAACCATCGGCGAACAGCGCGCGGGGGAGGATTTCGCGCCCGCGACGGCGGTGGTGAAGGTGCGCGTGAACGGCGAGGCGGAAATCACCGCCGCGGAGGGCAACGGCCCCGTGAACGCGCTGGATAAGGCGCTGAGAAAGGCGCTCGCGCGGTTTTATCCCGCGCTTGCGGCGTATAAGCTCACCGACTATAAGGTGCGCATTCTCGACGGCAAGGAAACGAGTTCGGCGGTGACCCGCGTTCTCGTGGAAGGCAGCGATACGAAAAACGTCTGGACGACGGTGGGCGTTTCGAGGGATATCATCGAAGCCAGTCTCATCGCGCTGACGGACGCATTGGAATATAAACTCATCCGCGACGAAGAGATTTCGGGATGAAAAAACAAACGGGAGGCAGAAAAATATGGGAATGACAATGACGCAGAAAATTCTGGCGCGCCACGCGCACCTCGATTCGGTGAAGGCTGGGCAGCTCATCGAAGCGGACGTCGATCTGGTGCTCGGCAACGACATCACCTCGCCCGTGGCGGTGAAGGAATTTTCCAAATTCGGCGTAAACAAGGTGTTCGATAAAGACAAGGTGGCCATCGTGCCCGATCACTTCACGCCGAACAAGGATATCAAGGCGGCGGAGCAATGCAAATTCATCCGCGAATTCGCCGGGAAAATGGATATCACGAACTATTTCGAAATCGGAGAAGTGGGCATCGAACACGCGCTCCTGCCCGAAAAAGGGCTGGTCGTGGCGGGGGATCTCGTCATCGGCGCGGATTCGCACACCTGCACCTACGGCGCGCTGAACGCGTTCTCCACGGGCGTGGGCAGCACGGATATGGCGGCGGGAATGGCCACGGGCAAGGCGTGGTTCAAGGTGCCTGCGGCCATCCGCTTCAACCTGAAAGGCGAACTCAAAGGCTGGGCGAGCGGCAAGGACGTCATTTTGCACATCATCGGTATGATCGGCGTGGACGGCGCGCTGTATAAGAGTATGGAGTTCGGCGGCGAAGGGCTGAAATCGCTCTCCATGGACGACCGCCTTTGCATGGCGAACATGGCGATCGAGGCGGGCGCGAAAAACGGCATTTTCGAGGCGGACGAAAAGACGGAGGAATATCTCAAAGAACATTCCTCCAACCCCTATACGTTCTGTCAAGCGGACGCCGACGCGGAATACGAAAAGGTTTACGAAATAGACCTTTCAAAAATCAGGGAAACCGTGGCGTTCCCGCACCTTCCCGAAAACACCCGCGTCGTGGGCGAATTCGGCGACGTTCCCGTCGATCAGGTGGTGATCGGCTCGTGCACCAACGGGCGCAGTTCCGACCTCCGCGTGGCGGCGAAGATCTTAAAGGGCAGGCACGTGAAGAAGGGCGTGCGCGCCATCATCATCCCCGGCACGCAGAAAATTTACAAACAGGCGGTGGACGAAGGGCTGGTGGATATCTTCATCGACGCCGGCGCCATCTTCTCCTTCCCGACCTGCGGGCCCTGCCTCGGCGGACACCTCGGCATTCTGGCTGCGGGCGAGAGGGCGGTTTCCACCACCAACCGCAACTTCGTGGGCAGAATGGGGCACGTCGATTCGGAAGTGTATCTCGCAAGCCCCGCGGTGGCGGCGGCGAGCGCGGTTACGGGGAAGATCTCTTCCCCCGAAGAACTGGGACTTTAAGAGGAGGAATAAACCATGAAAGCGAGAGGAAAGGTTTTCAGATCTAAAGACAATGTGGATGCGGACGTCATCATCCCCGCGCGCTATCTGAATACTTCCGTGCCCGAGGAGCTGGCGAAGCACTGTATGGAGGATATCGACAAGGATTTCGTGAACAACGTGAAACAGGGCGATATCATCGTGGCGGATAAAAACTTCGGCTGCGGTTCTTCGAGGGAGCACGCCCCCATCGCCATCAAGGCGTCGGGGATCAGCTGCGTGATCGCCTCCACGTTCGCGCGCATCTTCTACCGCAACTCCATCAACATCGGCTTGCCGATTATCGAATGCGAAGAGGCGGTCAAGGGGATCTCCGCGGGGGATAAGGTTTCCGTCGATTTCGATACCGGCGTAATCACCAACGAAACGACGGGTAAGTCCTTCAAGGGCGAGCCCTATCCCGAATTTATGCAGAACATCATCAAGGCGGGCGGACTCATCCCGTATATCAACGCCAAAAACGCAAAATAAGGGGAAACGGGGAAAATGTTTGACATATTTAATTTGCCCGATTTTACGTTGCCCGAAGATTTTTTGTTAGGCAGCGCAACCGCGCCGCATCAAATCGAAGGGGATAATGTACATTCGGGGCATTGGAAGTACGAGCAAGAAGAAGTTTTGCGTAACCCGAAATTTCAAGTATCGGGCAAGGCGTGCAACCATTACAATATGGTTGACGAAGACGTGAAACTGCTTGCCGCGCTCGGTCATAAAGCGTATCGTATGGGCGTAGAGTGGGCGCGCATCGAGCCGCAAGAAGGCGTATTCGATAAGGCGGCTACGGCGCATTACGTGCACGAACTCGAACTTCTCAAAAAGAACGGGATTAAAACGTTTGTAACGCTCGTGCACTTTTCGATGCCGCTGTGGTTCGAAGAAAAAAACGGCTTTTTCGATTTGGATAACTTCGCCTATTTTGAGCGGTATTTGCGTTACATTTTGCCGATTATCAGCCCTTATGTTGATTTTTGGAATGTTTTTAACGAGTTTAATTTAGGCACGACCGAACGTTTTTTGAACCGTAAATTTAACAAAACCATCTGCCACGCGCGGGCATATCGAATCATCAAAGAATATTCTTCCGCGCCCGTAAGCAGTGCGCACGCGCTTTTGCAGTATTACGGCGCAAGGCAGTCCGACCCGTTCGACACGGCGTTGCAAGGGTATTTGGACGCGGTGGATAACGAGTTTTTCTTCCACGCGATTCGCACGGGCGAGTTGGTTGTTCCGGGAAAAGACGGCATTTACGACAAAGAGATCAAAGGCACTTGTGATTTTTGGTCGATCAATTTATATGTGCGGCAAATGGTAGACGCGCGCAAAGCCAAATGCAAAACGCGTAGTATGCCGTACACGCACATGCAAATGATTTCCGAGCCCTTTTACTTGGAAGAATTTTGGCCGGAAACGATGTTTAACGGATTAACGCGCTGTATGGACAAACCCGTTTATATCACCGAAAACGGTTGTTGTTGCGATAACGACGATTTTCGCATCGTCTACATCGCCGAGTTTTTATCCGCGCTGAACGCCGCGCGGCAAACGGGGGTGGACGTACGCGGCTATTTGTATTGGTCGTTTATGGATAATTATGAATGGAGTTCTTATGCGCCGCGGTTCGGAATGGTCGGGGTGGATAGACAAACATTTGCGCGCACACCCAAACCCTCGGCGTATTTTTATAAAGAAATCATCGAAAACAAGGCATTTAAACAGGATATTTTGCGGAAATATTTAAAATCGATTCCCACACTTAAAAAATAAGGAGAAACAAATGAACTTTAACATTGTTACGGTATCGGGCGACGGCATCGGCCCCGACATCATCGCGGAAGCGAAAAACATTCTGAACGTTATCGGCAAAAAATACAATCACACTTTCCATTTTACGGAAAAACCCGCGGGCGGCATCGCCATCGATACCTGCGGCTGCCCGCTGCCGGAGGACACGATCGAGGCGTGCAAAAAAGCCGATTCCGTGCTGCTCGGCGCGGTGGGCGGACCGAAGTGGGACCATCTCGGCGGCAACGACCGCCCCGAAAAGGCGCTTCTGGGTCTGCGCGGTTCGCTGGAACTTTTCGCCAATCTGCGCCCCGCGGTGCTCCATAAACAGCTGAAAGAAGCCTGTCCGTTAAAGCCGGAGATCATCGGCGATTCCCTCGATATTTTAATCGTGCGCGAACTTACGGGGGGGATTTATTTCGGCAAGCGCGGCAGAACGGAAGGCGGCGCGTACGACACCATGGCGTATTCCGAAAAGGAGATCGAGCGCGTGCTCCGCGTGGGCTATGGCGCCGCGATGAAGAGAAGAAAGAAGGTTACCGTCGTCGACAAGGCGAACATTCTGGAAACCTCCCGTCTTTGGAGGGAAGTCGCAAACCGCGTGGCGAAGGATTTTCCCGAAGTGGAAACGTCCTTTTTATACGTCGATAACTGCTCCATGCAGCTCATCCGCGATCCCCGCCAGTTCGACGTCATCGTAACGGAAAACATGTTCGGCGACATCCTCTCCGACGAGGCGAGCATGCTCACCGGTTCCATCGGTATGCTGGCGTCGGCAAGCCTCGGCGAAACCAAACGGGGCATGTACGAGCCCATCCACGGCTCCGCGCCCGATATTGCGGGCAAGGACGTCGCAAACCCCATCGCCACCGTTTTGTCTGCGGCGATGATGCTGAGATATTCCTTCGATCTGGAAGAAGAGGCGCGCGCCGTCGAGAACGCCGTAACGAAGACCCTCGACGACGGTTACCGCACCGCCGACATCTGGTCCGAAGGCATGAAGAAGGTCGGCACGAAGGAAATGGGCAGGCTGATCGCCGAAAGGATATGAGAATATGAACAGCGATAAGATCAAGATCGGGGCGGATAAGGCGGCGCACCGCTCGCTGATGAAGGCGTTGGGCTTTACCGACGAGGAAATGGCGCTGCCCCTCGTGGGCGTGGTGTCGGCGCAAAGCGACATCATTCCCGGGCATACGGAACTCAATAAGATTGCCGAGGCGGTGAAAGCCGGCGTGCGGCTGGCGGGGGGCAACCCCGTAACCGTGCCGGCGATCGGGGTGTGCGACGGCATCGCCATGGGGCACGAGGGCATGAAATATTCCCTCGTTACCCGCGAACTCATCGCCGATTCCATCGAGTGCCTCGCCAAGGCGCACGCTTTCGACGCGATGGTGCTCATCCCCAACTGCGACAAGATCGTGCCGGGCATGCTCATGGCGGCGGCGCGCGTCAATATCCCCGCCGTCGTCTGCGCGGGCGGACCCATGCTCAACGGCTATATCAAGGGCGAGCGCATCAGCGTTACCGAGATGTTCGAGGCGGCGGGCGCGGTGAAGAGCGGCAAGATCAAGGCGGAAGAACTTTGCGAATACGAAAGCAGGGCGTGCCCCACCTGCGGTTCCTGCGCGGGCATGTTCACGGCGAATTCCATGAACTGCGTGACCGAAGCGCTCGGCATGGCGCTCGAAGGCAACGGCACCGTACCCATGGTGTATTCCGAACGCCTGCGGCTGGCGAA
>CALVZR010000117.1 GCA_944372565.1 uncultured Clostridia bacterium
TTGTTTGAGGTTATATATAGCAACCTCTTGTCCTTTTTGACTTAAAGTAAGCTTAAATAAATCTGATTCTCCGCCTATATAATTATCTTTAATTATCCACAACATTTGTCGTTGTGCAATTATAAGAATCGGGTCATCTATAAACTTTTCTACTGTATGTATTCTCAAAATCGGCAACATTTCTTTTGGGTCGATTTTGGTAAACACCATTATTTCGCTTGCGGTATCTTTTATTGAATATATAGTTTGTCCCAACTTGTACTTATGGTAATTAGCTCCGCTTTTCTCTAAATACGTATTAGTTGAAAGTCCTACTTGATAAAGCAATTTATTTGGTATATCAAACTCAATCTCTGAAGAATTTGTAATGTTTTTATACCAAATTCCTTTTTGAGAATAGGTATTATTCCACTCTAAATCATCAATTCGCCATTTTATAATAGGGGCTTTTAATACTATCTCTCCATCTTGGATGGGAACGCAAATCTCTTCATCTTTGATATTAAACGTAGCACTTTCATCAAATTTTTCCGTTAAAAATCGTACTTCGCCCACGTTTTGAGTATCATAATAAAAATCTTTATCAAAAGAAATCTGTATGTTATTAAATTTAACTATATTGATAGTACAAACGATTTTGTTATTCGAGTATCTAAAAACGGTAATCTTTTGCGGTTCGCAAACTGATAGTAATTCAGAAATATTATAGTAATTAATATCGCCTTTTTCTTCACAAGAAAAATCTATCAACTTCCAATTTGTGTCTTCATATCTAACACCATAATCAACCAAATTTGAAGATTTTATCGCTGCAATTTTTAATTCACCATCTATTACTTGATAATCCTTTCCATCGTGTCTAAAAACTACGTCGTTCTTTTTATCTGCGTAAACCCATACGTCTCTATTTTGTTTTTCGGATACAAATAATATAGTTCTTCTTTGACTTTGAAGCGCTTCTCCCTCAATGGCATTAAAAACAAACTTGCTTGATGCTTGCTTTTTAATATTATCAGGGTATTGCAATAAAGAATCCAAGTCAAATGTAAATAAATTATAATTACCAGGCAAACATTCTTGCGCAAAAATTTCTCTTCCGTCTTTAAACAACACAAAAGTACGCTCTAATGTTTTCTTCGAGTCATAAATGGGTGTTCCATAATGAGAAATAACAACTCTAATATCGATATCGCCTTCGCTAATAATTCTTTCTATATTTAACGAATACGGTTTTGTCGCCATTGATAAGCCCGAACCTTTCGTTAATAATTCATCAGAAAAAATGCAATTATCTCCACGATAAATTTCCAAATAAGGATTATAATCAAATTTGTCCTTAAGACGAATAGCAGGAATGACTAAATTAATTATTCCGTCATCCATAACGTATTTAGGTTTAATGCTTGAATAATCAGTAACAGCTCTTTCTCCCGCCGTTCTTTTAATAACGACACCCAAAGAAGCTTCTTTAACAATCCACCATTGTCTTACCAACTTTGATAAATAACTTTCTCCATCCAAGGACTCACTATTAAAAACTTTGTTGATAAGTAAAATGGTTTGTTTTATAAATTCCGCCATTTTATCGGTAGCGTCTACAGCAAGACGTTTTATTCCTGCGCGCAAAGAATATACTTGAGAACCTAATTCAAAATCATCTTCAACGCCACCAAAACTACTAAACCTATTCGCTAATTCATTTGCTATTAACTCATAAATGTCGTCGTGTTCATTATAAGTTTGGTCTAAGTCTTCACAAAAGATTTGCCAACATAATTCAAAAAATGATTCAGTTGACCTTATCGGAGCAAAAGCGTGAGCAAGTATTGTTGCGTAATACTTTTTCGTGCAACCATCTAAATATAAAACTATATTTTTCCGTCCTAATCGTGCTATCAATTTGGTTAAATAGTGATACACTTTTTGAGAACACTCTTCAGTTCCAAGCAAAGTTCTTGCAATACACGTCCAAAATTGGTCTTCGTCTGCGTGCCAAACTTTTGTTGCATTGACCATTGCAACAAACAATAGATTATCTTCTAATGACGAAATATAGCTTGTATATCCGTAATCATAATTACGCAATAAACTATTTGCTCTTGCATAAATTTTTGCCAACTCATCTTCAGTAAAAATTACTTCACCGACAAACTGACGTTTTAGCGCTTCGTCTATTTTCTTATTAAGTTCTTCCATATGGCAAGACCTCGTTAGTATAATTCAAAACAATTATAGCAAGCTAAATATGACAATTTCCGTCATATTTACAAAAGTTTTATTCTTCAAACAAATCTTCCATATTACAACCAAGCGTTTTAGATAATCTAAATAGTATATCTGCTTGCGCCTTGTTAATATCATTGTGGCGTTGTTCATACATTTGTATATTACGAATTGATACTTCTGCTTTTTCTGCAAGTTGTTTTTGCGATAATCCTGCCGCAGTACGAATTCTTTTAAGATTTGTTTCCTTTTTATGTGCAACAATATATTCGTCTGCAACTGAGAAGAACTTCGTAATATCTGCTTCGTGAAGCGTATCGTATAACGCTAATACATTTTCAATAGGGAACGCTTTGCTTATGTTAAAGAAAGATGTTGCTTTATAATTTTGATATTGCGCTAACGCCCAACCCGCCCAATAAAATTCAGAACGACTAAAAAATGGTTTAGGGGCAAGCAATTTTCCGTTCGATGCAGTTGTATTTACAACGTGGTCTAACAAATCTAGTGCAGAATATCCAACTAAAAATCTTGGATTTCCTTTTTCTATTTGTTTTGCCACTTCGGAAGAAGCAAACATATTCCAATATACTTTTGGCTCGTAGCCACAAGCTACTGCATATTCAAACATTGTACCGATATTTGTAGCAACACTATCTAAATATCTAACATCATAAGATTTTATCGCCATTTTTAAACCCCTTTCTAATAATATCCATTACAAATAAGCCGTCGAATACTAAGTTTTGTCTATGACCGTTTAAATAAGTTTCTCTTGCTTTTTTATCACTGCTAACACGTTTAACATAATATTCCTTACATTCGGCTAATTCATAACTTATAAATTTTACCGTATCGAATGCCTTTTCAGACTTCAATACGATTTGAATACCCAATTCTCCAAGACGCATAGCTTCGGCAAGTTGTTCAACGGAAATCGTATTGTTTATAAAGTCTTTTGCAAAACTAAAATAAGAGTCGTCTGCGCGATAACCTATAATTACGTCGTATTCTCCCACGTCAACGTAAAAATTTTCTAATATATATTCTTTTGCTTGTGCTGAAATGGGGGTATTAACGTCAAACGTTCTAAACTTCAATAAAAGCGCCATCCAATTAAGGATAGAGTATTTTTCTTCTCTTAAATCTAAAATTCTATAATCAGTTAAATCAATTTCATACTGATTAGCATATCCGTTTGTTTCGTTGTTAGAACAAGCCCATTCTTTTGCAAGTTCAACATTTTCAGTACAGTAAAATCCTAACCCATAATCATTCTTTTTATTGCCTTTGCCAAATTCAGGTTTTTCTATAATATCTTTTGAGCCGTGATAAATAATCATAATATTTTACCATCCTTGCTAACATTGTATCATTAAAATGTCATCTTGTCAATATATTATGCTCTAAAATTGAAAATTATCATTAAAATGATATAAGATTTTTTGTGCAAGAAAAAGAACTCGGACGTTAAATCCAAGTTCTAATTTTTTTTGGTCGTTTGAAAGCGCAATTCCAAAATTTAATTTTAATAGTTCCCTATGGAAACTGCCCTTTCCCCGCGCTTTTTTTGCGCCCCGTTTCCGTTTGTGCGGGCGAAACCTTTTTTGCGCCTTATTTTGTTGCCCGTCCGTCCCGCTCGTGTTTTTGCAGAGAGGGAAACGTGCGGCGGCGCGCCGCCGCAAGGCCGCGTTTTTCCGCGGCGGACATCCTTTTATAATGCGGAAAATTTTTATCGTAAAACGGTTGACAGAACGCGGTCGCCGTATTATAATCTAATTGCAACCAAAAAGGTAGGAATTATTCGGGAGAGAGAAAGGTGAAACTTTCATCTAAAGCCCATTACGGGCTGCAGGCGTGCCAGATCCTCGCGGAGGCGGGGAACGCGGCGGTTTCCGCCACGGAACTCGAAGAGAAGATAGGCGTTTCGGGAAAATATCTCGAAAAGATCATGCGCATCCTCACGGGGTGCGGCGTGGTGGCGGCCAAGCGCGGGGCGCAGGGCGGTTACTATCTGGCAAAGCCCGCGGAAAATATCACGGTGGGGGAGATCACCCGCGCGCTCGAAGACGATATGAAGATCGTGCAGTGCGTGCACTCTTCCTGCGAAAAATGCGAATGTAAATCGGGCAGGATCTGGCGCGCGCTGGCGCGGAGAATGAACGAATATCTCGATTCCGTCACGCTCAAAGACATGCTCGAAGACGATATTTGAGAGGCAAGGTTATGAAAAGGATTTATTTCGATCACGCGGCCACGACGCCCGTGAAAAAGGAAGTGCTCGAAAAAATGCTCCCGTATTTTTCGGAAATTTACGGGAACGCCAATTCCCAGCATATGTTCGGCAGGGACGCGGTGAAGGCGGTGGACGAGGCGCGCGATACCGTTGCGCGCATCATCAACGCCAAGCCGAGCGAAATTTATTTCACCTCGGGCGGCACGGAGGCGGATAACTGGGCGCTCCGCGGCGCGGCGCACGCCCTCCGCGGAAAGGGAAAACATCTCATCATCAGCAGCGTGGAGCACCCCGCGATGATCGCCACTGCCAAACAGCTCGAAAAAGACGGGTTCGACGTGACCTATCTCGAAGTGGACAAGGACGCCCTCGTGCATCCCGAAACGCTGAAAAAAGCCATCCGCGACGATACGATTTTCATCGGCGTGATGACGGCGAACAACGAAGTGGGCACCATTCAGCCCGTGAAGGAACTTTGCGAGATCGCGCACGAAAGGAAGATCTTGTTTTTCACGGACGCCGTGCAGGCGGCGGGCGTATTGAAACTCGACGTGAAGGAACTCGGCGTGGATATGATGTCCTTTTCGGGGCATAAGTTCTACGGGCCTAAGGGCGTGGGCGTGCTCTATATCAAGGGGGGCACGCGCGTCGATCCCATCCTCACGGGCGGGCATCAGGAAAGGATGAAACGCGGCGGCACCACCAACGTGCCTGGCGTTGTCGGGCTCGCCGAGGCGCTCCGCCTCGCGGACGAAAAGCGGGAGGAAAACGCGGCGTACGTCGCTTCGCTGCGCGACAGGTTCATCCGCGGCGTGGAGGAGCGCATCCCCGAAGTGAAACTCAACGGCCACAGGACAAAGCGCCTGCCCGCCAACGCGGATTTTTCCTTCCGCTATATCGAAGGGGAATCCATTTTGTTCCACCTCGATCTGGCGGGGATCGCCGTTTCCAGCGGTTCGGCGTGCTCCTCGGGGTCGCTCGAACCCTCGCACGTGCTGCTCGCGATGGGCATTCCCGAAGAAACGGCGCACGGCTCCATCCGCTTCACGTTCGGGCCGGACAATACCGAGGAAGAAGTGGACTACGCCGTGAACGTGCTGGCAGATACGGTAAAAAAACTGCGGGCGATGTCGCCGCTATTTAAAGTGCAAGAAGGAGAAAAACAGTATGTATAACGAAAAGGTGATGAAGGTTTTCGAAAATCCGAAGAACGTGGGCGAAGTGGAAAATTACGACGCCATCGGCACGGTGGGCAACGCCACCTGCGGGGACATCATGCAGATCACGCTCAAAATAGACGGCGACGTGATCACGGACGCGAAATTCAAAACGTTCGGCTGCGCGGCGGCCATCGCCACGTCTTCCACGGCGACCGAGATGATCAAGGGAAAAACGCTGGACGAGGCGCTTAAAATCACCAACAAGCAGGTGGTGGAAGAACTCGAAGGCCTGCCCCCGCAGAAACTGCACTGTTCGGTGCTGGCGGAAGAGGCCATCAAAGCCGCGATAGAGGATTATAAAAACAAGAAAGGCGCATAAAGCCGCCCGCTTCGGCGCATAATAGTCTTCGGGGAGGAGAAGATTATGAACGATAAATTTTTGTTCGGCGTGATTTTGGGAATGCTCGGCGGCGCCGTGCTGGCGACCAATTCCGTAAAAGCGCGCCAGGCCGTGAAAAAGGGCCAGGAACAAGTGCTGGAAAAGGCCGAAACGATGAAGAAAAAGTCCCAGAGTAAGGAATAATCTCGTCGGCCGCGGCGAAAAAAATTGCGGGCGGAGCGGAAAATTTTCGGCTTTGCCCGTTTTTTTATTGAAATGGCGGGCAAGATGTGGTAAGATAAGAAGGTAAAATTTTCCGGAGAGAAAGTATGAAGAGCATTCTCGCGCTCGACGTGGGTTCCCGCCGCATCGGCATCGCCGTTACCGATCCGTTCGGCACATACGCGCTGCCCGTGGGAACGTACGAGCGGAAAAACCTGAAAGCGGACGTCGCCTACTTCGCCGCCCTCGCAAACGAGCGGGGCGCGGGGGAGATCGTGTGCGGCCTGCCCCTCAATTTCGACGGCACGCGGAGCGCGCAGACCGAATACACGGAGGTGTTCATCTCCGCCCTGCGGGCGGCGGCGGACGTGCCCGTGGTCACTTCGGACGAGCGCTGCACCACCGACGAGGCGCACAAAACGCTCATCGAGAGCGGCAAGCGGCGGGAAGAACGGAAAAAAGTTGTGGACGCGCTGGCTGCGGCCTACATACTCGAAGGATATCTTCAAAATAAAAAGAAAGGAGAACAAAAATGAAGGAAGAGGAAAAGAAATGCGGTTGCAACCATAAGCACAAAAACGGCGAGGGCTGCGATCACGAACATCATCACGGGGAGTGCGATCACAAGCACGGGCACGATCACGAGCATTGCGGCGAAGAGTGCGGATGCGATTGCTGCGAAGAGCCCGAAATCGTGGAACTGACCGACGAGGACGGCAAGGCGATGAAGTTTTACCACCTCGGCACCATCGAGTTTAAAAACGCGTATTATGCGGCGTTCCAGCCCGCCGAAGAGATCGATGGCGTGGAAGAGGACGATCTGATCATCTTCGAAGTTGCGGACGGCGAAGGGGAGGAGAGCGAACTTCTGCCCATCGAGGATCAGGATCTGCTCGACGACGTATATGAGGAATTCTGCCGCGTGCTCGACGAGGATTACGACGAAGACGAAGAGCCCGAAGAAGAGTTCTGATAAAAGCTGAAAAAACGGCGCCCGCCGCCCCGAAACCGGGGCGGCGGGTTTTCTTTGCGGTGCGCCGTGTTTTGGTGCCGGTTTTCATATGCGGGCAGATCGTTTCTTTTGCGGTTCCGATAACGCCGGTCATAATCTGTCTGTGATAAACACACAGGCGGCGCCCGAAACGGGCGCCGCCTGTGTGTTTTAGTGTGTTTTTATCGGATTGCCATCAATGATGATGTTTTTTGATGATTCCGAAAGCCTTGCTCAGTTCCATCACGACTATGGGGAAGAGGGCGAAGCCCAGACCGACGAGGTAAGCCCACCACTGCGGCAGGTACACCATGCCGAACGCCGTGTTCACGCCGGGCACGAAGAGCACGAACGCCACCAGCACCAGCGAAACGACGGCGGCGAGGTTGAGCATCTTGTTGCCGAACACGCCGATTTTGAAGATGGAGTGCGAGGACCGCATGTTATACGCCTGCACCACCTGGCAGAGCGCCAGCACCATAAACGCCAGCGTGGAGCCCGCCGCCTCGCAGTCCGCCGGGCTCAGTCCGCCGAGCTGCCCGAAATATCTGCCGAGGTGCAGCGCGCCGATGGTGAGCGCCGCGAACATCACGCCCTGGATCACCACTTTCACGCCCAGGCCGTGCGCGAAGATGCCCTCGTTTTTCGGCTTGGGTTTGTGGTTCATCACGTCCGATTCCACCTTTTCCATGCCGAGCGCGATGGCGGGCAGGGAGTCGGTAACCAGGTTGATCCACAGAAGCTGTATGGAAATGAAAGGGGAGATCTGCCAGATGATCATGGCGAAGAACACCGTGAGCACTTCCCCGATATTGGTGCCGAGCAGATAACCCACCACCTTTTTGATGTTCGCATAGATGCCGCGGCCTTCCTTCACCGCGTCCACGATGGTGGCGAAGTTGTCGTCCGTGAGCGTCATATCCGCAGCGCCCTTGGCAACGTCCGTTCCCGTGATGCCCATCGCGCAGCCGATATCCGCCGCTTTGAGCGCGGGCGCGTCGTTCACGCCGTCGCCCGTCATGGAAACCACCTGCCCCTTCTTCTGCCACGCCTTTACGATGCGGATCTTGTTTTCGGGGGAAACGCGGGCGTACACCGCGATGTGTTCCACTTCTTTATCCAGCGTTTCCTCGTCCATCGCGTCGAGTTCGGTTCCCGTGATCGCCTTGTCCTCGTCGGTCAGAATGCCGAGTTCGCGCGCGATGGCGGACGCCGTTACGACGTGATCTCCCGTGATCATCACGGGTTTGATGCCCGCCTTGCGGCACACGGCAACGGCCTCTTTCGCCTCGGGGCGCGGCGGGTCGATCATCCCCACGAGCCCGAGAAAGGTCAGCCCGCTTTCCAGACTTTCAAAGGAAACGTCTTCGGGCGCTTTGTCGAGCACCTTATACGCCACGGCGAGCACGCGCAGGGCGTTTTTGCTCATTTCCTCGTTGATATGGCGCGCCTTTTCGAGATCGCCTTTCACGCATTTGCCGAAGAGCACGTCGCACGCGCCCTTGGTGATGACGATGTATTTCCCGCCATGTTCGTTGACCGTGGTCATGAGCTTGCGGTCGGAATCGAAGGGGAGTTCCGCCACCCTGGGGTAGCGGGCGTTGAGATCTGCCTTTTCAAAACCGTTGCGGTGGGCGGCGAACACGATGGAAGTTTCCGTGGGGTCGCCGATGTGCTGCACCGCGCCGTTTTCGCCGAGGACGATCGAGCCGTCCGAACACAAAGTTCCGTAAACGAGGAGTTTTTGGACCGCCTCGTCGTTCTGATCCGTTATATCCTGCACCTCTTGGCCGTCCGCATACGCTTTTACGAGCGTCATACGGTTCTGCGTGAGCGATCCCGTTTTATCCGAGCAGATGACCGAAGCGCTGCCGAGGGTTTCCACGGCGGGCAGGCGTTTGATGATGGCGTTTTTCTTTACCATACGGGTAACGCCTATCGACAGCACGATGGTTACGATGGCGGGCAGCCCTTCGGGGATGGCCGACACCGCGAGGGAAACGGCCGTCATAAACATTTCCTTCCACTCGTATTGTTCGATCAGCCCCACGATGAAGATGACCACGCACGCCGCCAGCGCCACGATGCCAAGAATTTTTCCGAGCTGCGCCAGTTTCTGCTGCAGGGGGGTGGCGGTTTCCTTCTCGCCGCTTAAAAGGTTGGCGATCTTGCCCATTTCGGTGTTCATGCCCGTTCCCGTAACGACGGCGGTCGCCGTGCCGTAGGTTACCGAGCAGCCCGAATAAACCATGTTTTTGCGGTCCCCCAGGGGAGCCTTTTCCTCCACTTCCGCCGCCGCGTCCTTTTCGGAGGGGACGGATTCGCCCGTCAGCGCGGATTCTTCCGATTTGAGGTTCACGCTTTTGATAAGGCGCGCGTCCGCGGGCACGAAGTCGCCCGCTTCGAGTTTCACGATGTCCCCGGGAACGAGTTCGGCGGAGCCGACCACTTTCTCCTGCCCGTCGCGCACGACCCTCGCGTGGGGGGCGGACATGTTTTTCAGCGCTTCGAGCGCCTTTTCCGCCTTGCTCTCCTGCGCCACGCCGATCACCGCGTTCAAGATGACGATGAGCAGGATGAGAGCGGGTTCGATGAATTCCCGCGTGTTGCCCTCGATGCACGCCATCACGAAAGAGATGACCGCCGCGATGAGCAGGATGATGATCATCACATCTTTAAACTGCTCGAAGAAACGCGCCGCAAGGCTTTTTTTCTTCTTTTCCGCCAGACGGTTTTCGCCGTATTCGGCGCGCCGCTTTGCCACTTCCTCGGAAGAGAGCCCGCTCCCGGCGGAAACGCCGAGCGATTCGAGCACGGATTCCGCCTTGTTGCTGTAAGGTGTCAATTTACATACAGTCTCCTTTATAAAAAATTTTTACGTATTTTATCATAACAGGAAAGCCGCCCTGTTGTCAACTGCGGAGAGGGAAAGAAATGGTAAATTTCGCGCGCGGCCCGAAAATTTTCGTCCGGTTTTTCCGCGCGGGGGAAAAGCCGCCGCCGCGCGGAAGAGGGGGAAAACGCGCGTTTTTTTCGGAAGGGAAAAGAAAAGCGCTCAAATTCCTTGCAAAATCCACGGATGTGTGGTAGAATAAATCAGCTAAACAAAATTCGCACCCGCGCCTTGCGGCGTTCGTTGTCCCGTAAATCTTTCTGCGGGATTCATGCCGCGCGAAAACAGAAGGGCGGGGAGGAGCAAACGGAGGAACAACAAATGGCAGTCATCACGATGAAACAGCTGCTCGAAGCGGGCGTCCACTTCGGGCACCAGACGAGGAAATGGAACCCCAAGATGAAGAAGTACATCTACGGGGAGAGAAACGGCATCCACATCATCAACCTCGAACAGACGGTGGATCTCATCGAAAACGACGCGTATAAATTCGTCGTGGAAGCGGTGCAGGCGGGCAAGAGCGTGCTCTTTGTGGGCACGAAGAAACAGGCGCAGGAAGCCGTGAAGCAGGAAGCCGAACGCTGCGGCATGTATTACATCAATTCCCGCTGGCTGGGCGGCACGCTCACGAACTTCAAAACCATCCGCAGCCGCGTGGACAGGCTGAACAAACTCAACAACATGGAGAAGATGGGCGAGTTCGATCTTCTTCCCAAAAAGGAAGTTCTGGGGCTTAAAAAGGAACGCGACAAGCTGGAAGCCAACCTCGGCGGCATCAAGGAAATGCGCACGCTGCCCGGCGTGATGTTCATCGTGGATCCCAGCCATGAAGATATCGCCGTGAAGGAAGCGCGCAAGCTGCGTATCCCCATCGTGGCGATCACCGATACCAACTGCGATCCCGACCTCGTCGATCACGTTATCCCCGGAAACGACGACGCGATCCGCGCGGTCAAACTCATCTCTTCGGTCATCGCGAACGCCGTGATCGAGGCCAACCAGGGTGTACAGTACGAAGTGACCGAAGAAGTTCCCGCGGAGCAGGAACAGGAAACGGCGGAAGCCGAACCCGCTGCGGAAGAGGCGAAGGCCGAAGAATAAGAACCAATCGAGAGGAGGAGAAAACCAATGTTTACGGGAAGTGACGTCGTCGCGCTCCGCCAGAAGACGGGCGCCGGCATTCTGGATTGCAAAAAAGCGCTTACGGAAACGAACGGCGATATGGATAAAGCCGTCGATTATCTGAGGGAAAAGGGCATCGCCACGGCGGCGAAGAAGGCCTCCCGCATCGCGGCGGAAGGCATCGTTGCGGCGAAGATCGCGGGCAACACCGGCGCGATGGTGGAAGTCAACTGCGAAACGGACTTCGTCGCGAAGGGCGAACAGTATATCGATTTCGTGAACGGCGTGGTCGATTACGTGCTCGCGCACGACGTGAAGAACGTGGAAGAACTGATCGCCGCGAAGAACGACGACACCGTTGCCGCGACCGCGAAGATCGGCGAGAAGATCGCCATCAGAAGGTTTGAAAAATTCACCGCCGAAAAGGGCATGGTGGAAAGCTATATCCATATGGGCGGCAAAGTGGGCGTGCTCGTGGAGATCGAGGCGGAAAACGTCACCGACGAGGTGAAGACCTTCGCGCACGACGTGGCGCTGCAGATCGCCGCCGCCAAGCCGCTTTACGTCGATAAGGACGAGGTGCCCGCAGACGTTCTCGAACACGAGAAGGAAATTCTCCGCGTGCAGGCGAAGAACGAGGGCAAACCCGAAAAGATCATCGAAAGGATGGTCGAGGGCAGGATCGTGAAGTATTACGAAGATTTCTGCCTGATGAACCAGAAGTTCGTCAAAGACCCCGAAAAGACCATCGCGCAGGTGGAAAAGGAAGTTTCCGCCAAGGCGGGCGGCGTTTCCGTGAAGAGGTTCGCGCGTTTCGAAATGGGCGAAGGACTGGAAAAGAAAGCCAACGATTTCGCCGCGGAAGTCGAAGCGCAGATGAAGAAATAATTGAATTTTACGGCGAAAACCGAAAACTGAAAAGAAACACTTTGCGTTAAGTGTTTCTTTTGGTATTAAGGAGAAAATCGATGGCGCAGGCAAAGTACAAGAGAGTGGTGATCAAACTTTCGGGTGAGGCGCTCGCGGGAGAAGCGGGCTTCGGGCTGGACGAGAAGGTCATTTCCGAAGTGGTGGACCAGATCGTGGAAGTCAAGAAGATGGGCGTGGAGATCGGCATCATCATCGGCGGCGGGAATTTCTGGCGCGGCAGGGAAGGCAAGGAGATGGACCGCACGACGGCCGACCACATGGGCATGCTCGCCACGGTCATCAATTCCCTCGCTTTGCAGGACGCGCTCGAACGCCGCGGCGTGGAAACGCGGGTGCAGACGGCGCTCACCATCACGCGGGTGGCGGAACCGTATATTCTGCGCAAGGCGCTTTCGCACCTCGAAAAGGGGCGCATCGTCATCTTCGCGTGCGGCACGGGCAATCCGTATTTCTCCACGGATACGGGCGCGGCGCTCCGCACGGCGGAAATCAACGCGGACGTGCTGCTGCTCGCCAAAAACGTGGACGGCATTTACGATTCCGACCCCAAACTCAACCCCGCGGCGGTGAAGATCGAGGAGATCACCCACATGGAATTTATCCGCCGCAACCTCAAGGCGATGGACGCCACGGCGGTGACCATCTGCATGGAAAACGATATCCCCGTGCTGGCGTTCGGGCTGTTTGAGAAAAACGCCCTCATCCGCGCCGTTACGGGCGAAAAGATCGGCACCATCATCAAATAATCGCGTAAACGTCATATAAATAATACTGTGCGCCCGCCGAACGCGGGAAAGGAGGGAAAAAATGGCATTTGAAAACGAAAAAATCGAGATGATTTTACTCGAATCGGAAGAACGCATGGAAAAGAGCGTTTCCGTGCTGAAAAGCGAATACGCCGTGATCCGCGCGGGGCGGGCAAATCCGCATATCCTCGATAAAGTGCTCGTCGATTACTACGGAACGCCCACGCCCATCAACCAGGTGGGCAACCTTTCCGTGAGCGACGCGCGCTGCCTCGTGATCGCCCCGTGGGACGCTTCGATGCTCAAAGTCATCGAAAAACAGCTTCTCGCGGAGAATATCGGCATCACGCCGACCAACGACGGCAAGGTGATCCGCCTGGTGTTCCCGCAGCTCACCGAAGAGCGCAGAAAGGAACTCGTGAAGCAGGTGAAGAAGATGGCGGAGGACGCCAAGGTTGCCGTGCACAACATCCGCCGCGACTGCATGGACGAATTCAAAAAACTCAAAAACGCCAAGGAGATTTCCGAGGACGAACAGGCGCAGGCGGAAAAGGAAGCGGAAAAGATCGTTTCCAAAGCGGTTTCCGAAATAGACGCGGCGGCGGCGGAAAAGGAAAAGGACGTCCTTTCCGTATAACATGGAAGAAAATAAAATCCCCGTTCATATCGGCATCATCATGGACGGGAACGGCAGGTGGGCGCAGCTGCGCGGGAAAAACCGTTCTTACGGGCACAAGGCCGGTTCGGCGAACGTCGAGCGGGTGGCGGAGCACGCGTTTTCGCGCGGCGTGAAGGCGGTTTCGCTGTACGCGTTTTCTTCCGAAAACTGGGCGCGCCCGAAAGAGGAAGTGAACGAGCTGATGAAACTGCTCGGTTCGTATATCAAAAAACTGACCGCGCGGGCGGTGAAAAACGGCGTGCGCGTGAACGTGCTGGGGGAAAGGAGCCGCCTTTCGCCCGAACTTCTGCGCGTCATCGAAAAATACACCGCAAAGACGGCGGCGGGAAAACTGCAGCTCAATATCCTCATCGATTACGGCGGCAGGGGAGAGATCGTCCGCGCGGCGAACGCCGCGCTCGAAAGAGGGGAAACGCTCACCGAAGAGAGCCTTTCGGCGCATCTTTACACGGCGGAACTGCCCCCGCTCGATCTCATCGTCCGCACGGGCGGGGAGATCAGGCTTTCCAACTTCATGCTCTGGCAGGCGGCGTATGCCGAATTGTATTTTACGGACGTGCTCTGGCCGGATTTCGGAGAAAAGGAACTTGACATTGCTCTCGAAAACTTTGCAAAGAGAGAGCGCAGATACGGGAAGATAGAATGTTAAAAAGAACGATCACGGGCATTTTCATCGTGGCGGTCGTCGTCGGCTTTTTCTTTTTGCGGAAAGCGGACGTGCGGCTGTTCGCCGTTTTGATCTGTTTCCTTTCGCTGGCGGGCACGTTCGAGGTGTTCCGCGCAGTGAACAGCGTTTCCGGGGAGGGGGAAAAGGCTCCTTTTTCGGGCGGTTCGGGGAAAATTTCCCTCGCCGCGGAAATCGTTTGCGCGGCGGCGTTCACGCCCGTTTTCGTGTTCTGCGGCTCGCTCTGGGCGCTCGCGGTTTTAGGGTGCGGCGTTATCGCGCTCGCCGCGGCGGAGATCGTTTCGCCCGCGGGGGCGAAAGCGTTCGGCGCGCGCGCCCTCGTGCTGCTGTATCCAAACGGCTTTTTGTTCTGCATGCTCGCGGTCAACGCCATGGAAGAACATTCCTTGCAGGCGCTTTTGCTCATTTTCGTCACTTCGCCGCTTTCGGATACGCTGGCGTATCTCGTCGGCTCTTTGATCGGCGGAAAAAAGCTCTGCCCCAAAATCAGCCCCAACAAAACGGTGGCGGGGGCGGTCGGCGGATTGTTCGGGGGGGCGGCCGGCGCGCTCGTTCTGCACTTTATCTTCCCTTCGGTGTTCGGCGTGCGGGCGGAATGGCTGCTCTTTCTCGTCATCGGGCTGGCGGCGGCCTTCTTCACCGAGGCGGGCGACTTGTTTGAAAGCTACATCAAACGCCGCGCGGGCATAAAGGATATGGGCAGGCTGCTGCCCGGGCACGGCGGCATTATGGACAGGATAGACGGCATTTTATTCTGTTCCGCATTCACGGCGGCGGTGTTCTGTTTCCTGTAAGCGGGAAAAACCGCGGGGGCCGCGGTATAAAATCTGGGCGGATTGAATATGATAAGAATAGCATTACTCGGGAGCACGGGTTCCATCGGCACGCAGACGCTGAACGTGGTCGAGCGGCATAAAGAGCGGTTTGAAATCGTCTCTCTCGCCGCCGGCGGGAACGCCCGTGCTTTTTTTGAACAAATCGAAAAATTCCGCCCGCGCACGGCGGCGCTCGCCCGCGCGGAAAACCTGCCGGATCGGGTGAAATTCACCGCAAACGGCGCAAGTTACGAGCGGCGGGACGGCGGCATTACCCGCATCTTTTTGGGGGAAGAGGCGTATCTGGACGCGATCTGTGCGGAGGCGGACGTCGTTGTGGTGGCGCTGGTGGGATTTATCGGCGTGCGCGCGGCGCTCAAAGCGGCGCGTATGGGCAAAAAGATCGCCCTCGCGAACAAGGAAAGCCTGGTGGCGGGCGGCGCGCTCGTTATGGCGGAGGCGGAGCGGCAGGGCGCGGAGATCGCCCCGATAGACAGCGAGCACTCCGCGATCTGGCAGGCGCTCGGGTTCGACAGAAAGGCGGCGTATAAAAAGATCATCCTCACGGCGTCGGGCGGCGCGCTGCGCGATAAAAAGGCGGAAGAGCTGGCGTTCGTTACGGCGGAGGACGCGCTCCGCCATCCCAACTGGAAGATGGGCGGGCGCATCACGGTGGATTCCGCCACCATGGTGAACAAGGCGTTCGAAGTGATGGAGGCGGCGTGGCTGTACGGCGCGAAAAAAGAGCAGATCGAGGTCGTGATCCACCCGCAGAGCGTGGTGCACTCCATGGTGGAGTTTGCAGATGGCGCCGTGCTCGCGCAGCTGGGCGTTCCCTCGATGGAAGTGCCCATTCAGCTGGCGCTCACCGCGCCCGAACGGCTGGAAACTTCGGCGGCGCGGCTGGATTTCGCCTCTTTGGGGGCGCTCACGTTCGCGCCCGTGGAACGGGAAAAATATCCCTGTTTTTTCATCGCGCTGAGAAGTATGGAACTGGGGGATAACTATCCCTGCGCGCTCAACGCGGCGGACGAAGTCGCGGTGCAGGCGTTTCTGGAAGGGAAGATCGGTTTTCCCGATATCGCCCGCGTGCTCAGACAAACGCTGGCGCAGACGGAAAGGGTACATATCGCTGACGAGCAAACGCTCGTTGGCGAGGATAAAAAGGCGCGCGCGCTGGCGCACAGGCTGATCTCGGAGGGGAATGGAACATTTACTGCTTAGTTTTGCGAGCGTGATGCAAAACATATTATATATCCTGCTGGCGGTTATCGTGCTGCTCGTGATGATCACGGTGCACGAATTCGGGCACTACACCGCGGGGCGCGTCTTCGGGTTCAAGATAGAGGAATTCGCCATCGGGTTCGGGCCGAAACTCTATTCCCGTAAAAAGGCGGACGGCGAAGTCTTTTCGGTGCGCGCGCTGCCGCTGGGCGGGTTCTGCGCGTTCGCGGGGGAGGACGAGGACGACGGCGACCCCGCCGCGTTCAACAATAAAAAGCCGTGGCAGAGGATCATCGTGCTCGTGGCGGGGGCGTTTATGAACTACGTGCTGGCGATCGTGCTTATCGTTGCGATGTTCGGAATTTACGGGCAGCCTTCCTACCGCGTGGAGGAGGTGGAGCCTGCGGCCGCGGCGGCGGGGCAGACGCTTGAGGTGGGGGACGTCATCCTCTCGCTCAACGGGCGGCGCATCTATATGGCGACCGACCTCATGAAATCCATCGACAATTTTTCCGCGGGCGATACCCTGCCCGTAACCGTTTTGCGGAACGGCGAAGAAACCGAACTGCTTGTGGAACTCGTGAGCGACGGGAATTTTACAAACATCGAAGATACCGGCACCCTTCTCCGCGCGCTGGGACTGCGCGCCCTGCGTTCGGTGAACGTGCGGGAAGGGTTCTGGGGGACGATAGGCGGAAGTTTTGAATATTCTTTCCGCGTGGCGGGCACCATTTTCACCGTGCTCGGGCAGCTTCTGACGGGAAAGCTGGGGCTTTCTTCGCTGGGCGGCACCATCACCACGGTAACGGTAACGGCAAACGCCATCCGCACGGGCGGGCTGAACTACCTTCTGATGATCTCCTCGTTTATCGGGGTCAACCTCGCCGTGTTTAACCTGCTGCCCATCCCCGCGCTGGACGGCAGCCGCGTGATCTTTACGGTGATCGAATGGATCCGCAAAAAGCCGCTGAACCGCAAGGTGGAAGGGGCGATACACTTTGCGGGGCTGATCTTCCTCGTGGGGTTCGCCATATTGGTGGACGTTCTGCAATTATTTTAAGGGCTTAAAAAGCGCCCGCCGCAATTTTGCGGCGGGCGCGGCGTTTTTGTTTTGTTAATCGTCTTTCAAACCGAGCAGATAATCGGAATCGACAGAAAGCAGCCTGCATATTTTTATCAGCATTTTCAGATCGGGCTCGCGGCAGCCCTGTTCGTATCCCGCATAACACGATGCGGAAACGCCCAGCGCCGCGGCGAACGTCTTTTGCGTGAACCCCCTTTCGGTTCGCGTTTCTTTTAATCTCTCGTTGAAAATCATACGCTATTTCTTTTGTTCGGGCGCAAAATCCCTGCCCACGAGTTCGTCGAGCGAAATGCCGTAAAAATCCGCCAGCTGAACGCAGAAATCGATGTTCGGCAGCCCTTTTCCCGCTTCCCACCAACTGATCATCTGCTGTTTCAGCCCCGTGGCTTTTGCCAACGCGCTTTGCGTATAACCGTTGATTTCCCGTTGGTATTTCAGCGCTTCTCCGTAATTTAACATTTTCATCTCCCGTAAAGATTATTTTTCATAAGTTTACGTAAATTTATGTAGAAACGCTTGACTTACAGAAATATATGTAGTACTATTTCATACAGAACGATTGCAGGAATTTTTTATACGCCAGAACAGGGGAAGGGAAAAACGGAAATTTTTCGCTGTAAAACGAACGGGCGGCGCGAAACAAAGACAAAATTCAGCATATCCCCCTCATCATCATTCGTAATGCGGCGCCCCGCGGATAATTCCGCGGGGCGCCGTAAATTTAAAAAGACCCGCCCTCCGCCGCAAATTGCGGCGGAGGGCGGGCCTTTTTAAAT
>CALVZR010000118.1 GCA_944372565.1 uncultured Clostridia bacterium
CTATTTGCATATTCATTGTAACATAAACGCCGTAAAACAAGCAAGTCTTTACATGTAGTAAAAGTACGCTTTTACTGAATTTTTTTATTTTCGGCTTTTTCGGGACGGTTTTTCCGCCGTATATCTGCTGAGGAACAGACTCAAACGAAATACTTTCCGCGCGCGGGGGCGGCAAAAGAAAAAGGCGCCGCGGCGGGGCAAAGCCTTTCGCAAGTTTGGCATAAAAAATTTTTTTTGCGGTTTGGTAACGCGGGTGTTTTGCGAAATTGCGCAATCGAAAAAAAGACGGTTGACGGAAAAAGGCGGATTTTGTCGGATTTTTGCGGAAACGGCGCAAAAATCCGCGGGAAAATTGACTTCTGCATCACACAATATGTTGTGCTTGCTTAAAATTTTTCATACAATATCTTGAAAAAAGGGGTTGACAACGGCGGCGAAACGTGGTATGATATCGCTACACGAAAAAAAAGGAGACAGAGCTTTATGTTTATGGTCAAGAAGAGAGACGGCAGCATCGTGTCTTACGATATGGGGAAGATCGAAACCGCCGTGAAGAAGGCGTTCAACGCGCAGCAGGTGGAATATACGGACGACATCATCGAGCGCCTCGCGCTCCGCGTGTCGGCGGATTTTTCGCATAAAATCAAGGACGGCGTCGTCACGGTGGAGGACATTCAGGACAGCGTGGAAGTCGTTCTGATCCAGGCGGGATACGTGGAGGTTTCCAAGTGCTATATTCTCTACAGGAAGCAGAGGGAAAAACTCCGCAACATCAAAAGCACTCTTCTCGACTATAAGGGAACGGTGGATAACTACCTCAACGTGAGCGACTGGCGCGTGAAGGAAAACTCCACGGTTACCTATTCGGTGGGCGGGCTGATTTTGAACAACTCCGGCGCGATCACCGCCAACTACTGGCTCACCGAGGTTTACGACGAGGAGATCAACCAGGCGCACCGCAACGCCGATATCCACATTCACGATCTTTCCATGCTCACGGGATATTGCGCGGGCTGGTCGCTCAAACAGCTCATCCAGGAAGGGCTGGGCGGCGTTCCCGGCAAGATCACGAGTTCGCCCGCGTCGCACCTTTCCACGCTGTGCAACCAGATGGTGAACTTCCTCGGCATCATGCAGAACGAATGGGCGGGCGCGCAGGCGTTTTCCTCCTTCGATACCTATCTCGCGCCTTTCGTGAAGGTGGACAACCTCACCTTTAAAGAAGTGAAACAGTGCA
Source organism: uncultured Clostridia bacterium (assembly GCA_944372565.1). Lineage (GTDB taxonomy): Bacteria > Bacillota > Clostridia > Christensenellales > Borkfalkiaceae > UMGS775. The sequence continues at coordinate 1,238 of CALVZR010000118.1, forward strand.
TTCAGTCCTTCGTGTACGGCGTGAACACGCCTTCCCGCTGGGGCACGCAGTCGCCGTTCACCAACATCACGCTCGACTGGGTGGTTCCCAACGACCTTGCGGAACTCAACGCCATCGTGGGCGGCAAGGAGATGGACTTCAAATATAAGGACTGCGTGAAGGAAATGGCGATGGTGAACAAGGCGTTCATCGAGATCATGATCGAAGGGGACGCCAACGGCAGGGGATTCCAGTATCCCATTCCCACCTACTCCATCACGCGCGATTTCGACTGGTCGGAAACCGAAAACAACAAACTGCTCTTCGAGATGACCGCCAAATACGGCACGCCGTATTTTTCCAACTACATCAATTCCGATATGGAACCGAGCGACGTGCGCTCGATGTGCTGCCGTCTCCGCCTCGACCTGCGCGAACTAAGGAAGAAGAGCGGCGGGTTCTTCGGCAGCGGCGAAAGCACGGGTTCCGTGGGCGTGGTAACCATCAACATGCCGCGCATCGCCTACCTTTCGCAGGACGAAAAGGAATTTTATTCCCGCCTTTCCCGTATGATGGACATCGCGGCGCGCTCGCTCAAAGTAAAGCGCAACACCATTTCCAAACTGCTCGAAGCGGGGCTGTATCCCTACACCAAGCGCTATCTCGGCACGTTCAACAACCATTTCTCGACCATCGGGCTGGTAGGCATGAACGAGGCGTGCCTCAACGCGAAATGGCTGAGAAAGGACCTCACGCACGCCGAATCGCAGAAGTTCACGAAGGACGTGCTCAACTTTATGAGAGAGCGCCTTTCCGATTATCAGGAACTTTACGGCGACCTTTACAACCTCGAGGCGACGCCCGCGGAATCCACTTCCTACCGCCTGGCGAAGCACGATAAAAAGCGCTATCCCGATATCATCACGGCGACCGAGAACAACGACCGCCCGTATTACACCAACTCTTCGCACCTGCCCGTCGGCTACACGGAAGACATTTTCAGCGCGCTCGACATTCAGGACGAATTGCAGACGCTCTACACCTCTGGCACGGTGTTCCACGCCTTCCTCGGCCAGAAACTGCCCGACTGGAAAGCGGCGGCAAACCTCGTGAGGACGATCGCGGAGAACTACAAACTGCCCTATTACACGATGTCGCCCACCTATTCGGTGTGCGCCGACCACGGGTATCTCGCGGGGGAAGTGTATAAGTGCCCGCACTGCGGCCGCACGACCGAAGTTTACAGCCGCATCACGGGGTATTACCGCCCGGTGCAGAACTGGAACGACGGCAAGCGGGAGGAATTCAAGGACAGGAAAGTTTACAACATCGAAACTTCGGATTTTTCCAAGGCGGAAAAGCACTGCGCCCTCGAAGTGAAGGGCGGGGAGGCGCAGACCTCCGCGGCGCCCGAAACGGGCGGCATCATGCTGTTCTCCACCAAGACCTGCCCCAACTGCAAGATGAGCAAGATGATGCTCGATAAAGCGGGCGTGAAATACACGGTCATCGACGCGGAGGACAACAAGGAAGTCACGGTGAATTTCGGCGTGAAGAAGGCGCCCACCCTGCTCGTGCCCACCGAAAGCGGGTTCGAGCGGTACGAAAACGCCAGCAACATCAAAAAGTACGTGGAAAGCCTGAACTAAGGAAAAGACTATGAGCGACATCATCGTAATCGGCGCGGGCACGGCGGGAATGACCGCCGCGCTCTACGCCCTGCGGAACGGAAAGAGCGTAACCGTGCTCGAAGAGGAAACCTTCGGCGGGCAGATCGCAAACTCCCCGCGCGTGGAGAATTTCCCCACGATCAAGGAAATTTCGGGCAGCGATTTCGCGGATAAACTTTTCGAGCAGATCACCGCGCTCGGCGCGGAGGTGGAGCTGGAAAAGGCGCTTTCCGTGGAGAAGAAGGGCAAGGGTTTTCTCGTAAAGACGGAATACGCCGAGCGGGAGGCAAAGAGCGTGATTCTGGCGGCGGGCGTGAAACACAAGCACCTGCGTTTCCCGAACGAGGAAGAACTCACGGGCAACGGCATATCGTATTGCGCCATCTGCGACGGACCCTTTTACACGGGGGAGGAAGTCGCGCTGGTGGGGGACGGCAACACCGCCCTGCAATACGGCATCCTGCTTTCGGGATATTGCCCCAAAGTGTACGTATATACGCTGTTCGACCGCTTTTTCGGGGACGAATCGCTGGTAAAAACGCTGCTTTCCAAAAAGAACGTGGTGTGGAAACCGAATACTTCCCTCACGGAATATCTCGGCAAAGACAAGCTGGAAGGTTTCCGCTACAAGAACGCGGAAGGGAAGATCGAAGAGCACCGCATCAGCGCGCTGTTCGTGGCGATCGGGCAGGTGCCGGACAACAAAAAGTTTGAAAACCTTGTAGCGCTCGATAAGGAAGGCTACATCGCCGCGGACGAAACGTGCGAAACGAGCTGCGAGGGCGTGTTCGCCGCGGGGGACTGCCGCGCGAAGAAGATCCGCCAGCTCACCACGGCGGCGGCGGACGGCGCCGTGGCGGCGCTGGGCGCGTGCGCTTACATCGATAAAAATTTCTGAAAATTTCCGAACCGAAAAAGGTTCCGCTCTGAAAAAAGCGGAACCTTTTTTATTTCGTTTGTTTGTGCACATACACGCGGAGCGGCTCGCTTTCCCCGTCCGGCAGGGCGGTGCAGAAATATGCCCAGCCGCAGCGCTCGTAAAAGGAGGTATGTTCGGTGAGAAGATAGAGGGTGTTTACGCCCTTTTGCGCCATATCCGCGCAGAGAAAGGAAAGCAATTCCCGCGCCACGCCCTGCCCGCGGAACGGCTCTTCCACAAAGAGCGCGCACACGTTGGGGGCGAGGTCTTTCCTGTTGTGAAAGTCGTTTTCGATCACGCCCGCGCCGCCGATGATGCGCTCTCCCGCCGTTGCCAGATACCACTGCGGCACGGCGGCGCCGCGCAGGCTTTTTATCATACTTTCGGCATATTCCCGTTCGGGGATGTTCCACTTGGAAGAAAACCAGCCCGCCGCCCGTTTTATAAATTCGCTCCGCCCGCGGAGCGGGAAGATCTCGTACTTTGCCATATCAATATCCGCGCAGCGCGGCAAATTTCACCTTCTTCCGCGCGATGGCGAGCAAGGCTTTCGCCCGTTCTTCGCTCACCTCGTGCAGATCGCCGCGGATGCAGTTGCCGCTGTCCTTGAAGTGTTGCAAAAAATACCGCTCCGCGCCTTCCAGCCAGTCGGCGATCTTTTCCATATCCTGTTCCGAAATGTATTCGCTGACGAGCGTCGTGCGGAATTCGTAGCCGACGAGCCCCTTTTTCAAAAGCGCAACGCTCTCTTCCACGGGGGCGAGGTCGAAATGCGGCACGTCTATGGTTTCGGCGTAGCGTTCCTTGCTGTTCTTGATGTCCATTGCGATGTAATCGACGATCTTTTCCTCGATGAACGACGCGAGCACGTCCGGGCGGGTGCCGTTGGAATCGAGTTTCACTTCGTAGCCGAGTTCGCGCACTTTCAGAATAAATTCCCTTAAATCGGGCATGAGCGTCGGCTCGCCACCCGTGATCGCCACCCCCTGCAAAACGCCTTTGCGCTTTTTGAGATAATCGAAAATATACGCCTCGTCGAGAACGCCCTGCCCCGCGGGATCGAGCACGAGGGGGGCGTTGTGGCAGTAGGGGCAGCGGAAATTACAGCCGCCCGTGAACACCGTCGCCGCGATATGGTTGTCGTAATCCACCAGAGAAAGTTTTTCCAAACCGAGTATTTTCATAATCTTTCGCCCTTTTCTCCGCGCCCGCCCTGTTTTGAAAAACGCCGTTTTTGCCGCGGCGCGAAAGCCGCGCCGCGTGCGCGGGATGTCTTTTTTATAAGTATATCATAATTCCGTTTTGCTGACAAAGATTTGCGGGGAACAAACGGCGTTTCGGAAAAATTTTTCTCTCTTTCCCGTTTTTTTTGCGAAATCGCGGGAAAAACGCGCCCTTTCAGGCTTTGTAAAGGAAAAAGGAGGAAACAGGTTGAAAATTTTTTTGGGATCTTT
>CALVZR010000119.1 GCA_944372565.1 uncultured Clostridia bacterium
AAAAACAGGGCGTGCGGCTCAGCGCGGACGCGGAAGATATCGGAGCGCTTCTTGCGCTCTTCGGAATAAAGGCGGACGGGTTGAAAACAACCTTTTCCGCGATCGGAATCGGCTGTGAAGGGGAAGATCTCATTATAGAGATCGGCGGCGCGAAAATCGCCGTGAACGGGAAAACGCTGCAGGCGGAGCTCGCCTTTGCCGGCGTCAAAGCCGCCGTTTCCGGGATCGCCGCGGGGGGCGATGTGAGCGCGCCCGAAGGGGAATTCGTCGCGCTGCAGGATATTCTGCCGCTCATTGAAACAATTTCTCAAATGATCGGCGAAATGCGCTTTTCCGTGAGCGGGAGCCTCGCTTTCGGCGGGGAAAACGCAACGAAACTGGTAATCCCCTCGGCAACGGTCTATTCCGCGGGAAACGGGGATATCGCGGCCGATTTTCGCGAAGGCAGGATCTCGATAGGCGGGGAGCTCGTCATCGGCGAGTCGCACAGGCTGAACGTCGCGTTCGACGGGACGGATATGTATCTGTGCTATAACGACGCGATGAAAGTCAGATTCAGCAGGGCTTCGCTGGACGGGCTCGTGCAGACGCTGAAAGAAAATTTCGCTTTCATCCTGGACGGTTTCGTGAAGGCGGAATCGCTGACGCAGCTGTTCGATTCTGCGGACTACGCCGCGCTCATCGGCATGATCGCCTCCCTTTCGGCGGAGCGGGACGAAAACGGCGCCGTCACGCTCGCCGTCACGCTCGCGCTCCCTTCTTCCGCCATTTCGGTATCGGTCGGGGAAAGGGAAGGCGGCGCGGCGATCTCCGTATCTGCGGAGGGGCTGGATTGCGGGCTTTTCCTGCAGCCTCTCGCCGAAGATGCGGCGCCCGTCGTCGCTCCCGAAAACGCAGAGGAGTATATCGATCTTTCAGACATCGGATATCTGGCGGACGGATTTTTCAAAACGGCGAAATCGGGTGAATTCGTAATGAGCGGCACGGTGGCGGTAAAACTCGACGTGCTGGGGATCAACGCCGTACTCGATATCGGTCTGCAGGCGCAGGTGAGGATAAATTTCGGGGAGGGCGGAAAAATATCCGGCGTGGACGCGCACGTCGTGTTCGACAATACGGCGGTCGCGCGGAAAGGAACGAACGATCTGGAAAATACCACGGTTTCCGCGATCCACGACCTGGCGGTCAAATACGGAAGATGCGAGATCACCTTCACAAATGATACGCTGTATATCGACAGGATGAACATGAGCAAATCGATCAAAACGCTCACCAACACGACGGATAAATTCCCGTTCTTTGAAATCAGAACGGGCTATCAGTTCGAAGAAACGGCATACGAGCACAAATCCGTGGCGGCGGCCGACGCACAGGGCGAAACGCTGCAGGATTTGATCTTCTATGCGTTGGGCGTCAATTCGATGTTGGCCGATCTGTTCCCAAGCGGCGGCGAAGCCGATTACGCGCGGCTGCTCGTGGGATATGTTTCCGCGGATAAAGACGGGCAGGGCGTTCCGCACGAACACGACGTCACGCTCAGCCTCGCCGCGCTCGTCGGTTCGGATATGTTCCAACCGGTCGCGGTAAAGATCTTCACGGGGGCGGATAACCGCATCGAGGGTGTTTCCGTAAAAGATCTGACCATCGATTTCGGCGCCGGCACGCTGAAAGTCGATCTCGAAGCCGAAAACGACCTGTCCGCCGAACTCGACGGCAGCTGTTTTGAAAAATACCTGCAATTTGAATATCAGCCCTTTGCTGCCGCTTAAAGCGGGGCAAAACGGAAAAAACGGCGTCTTTCGACAAAAGGCGCCGTTTTTTTACGCCTTTTTTGCTCCGCCGCACCCGAAAAGATTCATAAACTATATTAAAAAAGGAGCGCGTTTTCCGCACGCCGCGGCGGGGCGGAGCCGCGCGCGGGAGCCCGATCTCTGCGGGAAAAACCGCAAATGGCTATGCGATGTTGACAAATGCGTCAAATTGTGTTAAAATAGACAAAACCAACGGAGGTGTCGGATGAAGAATTTCGATAATTTACATACATTCGAAACGCTGGCGGAAAAGGTGAAGAGCCAGAAACCCATCGCAAACGAACTGTACGCGAAATACGAGGTAAAGAGGGGACTGAGAGATCTGAACGGCGAAGGCGTGGTCGCGGGGCTGACCGCCATTTCGGAGGTCAAGGCGAAACAGCTCGTGGACGGGGTGAAGGTGCCCTGCGAGGGCGAGCTTTATTACCGCGGAATCAACGTGAAGGATATCGTTGCGGACAGGGGGATGCAGCGGTTCCGTTTTGAAGAGGCAGCCTATCTGCTCCTTTTCGACGCCCTTCCCACGCGGGACGAGCTCGAACGGTTCAACGCCCTGCTCGCGGAAATGCGCAAACTGCCCAAGAATTTCGTGCGGGACGTCATCTTGAAAGCGCCCAGCCGCGACGTGATGAATTCCCTCGCGCGGAGCGTGCTCACGCTGTATTCCTACGATCACCACGGCGCGGACATTTCGCAGGAAAACGTGCTGGCGCAGTGCCTCAGGCTGATTTCGGTATTTCCCATGTTTTCGGTGTACGCCTACCAGGCGCATATGCACTATAACAGAAACGATTCCCTCATCATCCACAAGCCCGATCCCGAGCTTTCCATCGCGGAGAACATTCTCCGCATGATGCGGCAGGACGGAAAGTTTTCCGAACTCGAAGCCCGGGTGCTGGACGGCGCCCTCATCCTGCACGCCGAGCACGGCGGCGGAGACAATTCTTCCTTCACGACGTTCGTCGTAACGATCACGGGAACGGACACCTATTCGGCGATGACCGCCGCGCTCTGTTCGCTCAAAGGCCCGCGGCACGGCGGCGCGAACATCAAGGTGATGCAGATGTTCGAGGACATCAAGCACAACGTGAAGAAATGGGGCGACGAGGGCGCGCTGCGCGACTATCTCAAAAAGATGCTCGACGGCGAGGCGTTCGACCATTCGGGGCTGATTTACGGAATGGGGCACGCCGTGTATTCCATTTCCGATCCCCGCGCGGACGTTTTCAAGGGTTTCGTGCAGAAACTCGCCGAAGAAAAGGGCAAGTGCAGGGAATATAAACTTTATACGGACGTCGAGCGCATTTCCCAGGAACTCATTATGGAAAAGCGCAAGATATACAAGGGCGTGAGCGCGAACGTGGACTTTTTCAGCGGGTTTGCGTACAGTATGCTCGGCATCCCGATGGAACTTTACACGCCCATCTTCGCCATCGCGCGCATCGCGGGCTGGAGCGCGCACCGTCTGGAAGAGCTTGCCAACGCGAGCAAGATCATCCGCCCGGCGTATATCAGCCTGTGCGGGAGAAAGGAATATATCCCCATCGAAGAAAGAAAATGATTTCGGAGCGTGCAGCGGAAGATGTACAGCGAAAGATTTAAAGAATGGGCGGAAAGCCCCAAATTGAGCCGGGAAGAAAAGGCGGAACTCGCCGCGCTCGCGGAGAACGAAAAGGAAATCGAATACCGTTTCGGAAAAGAGCTGGAATTCGGCACCGCGGGTATGCGCGGGATTATGGGCGCGGGCACGAATATGATGAACGTGCACACCGTGCGCCGCGCCACGCAGGGGCTGGCGGATTATATAAAGTCTTTAGGGCTTGCCGCGATGAAACGGTGCGTGGCGATCTCTTACGATACGCGCAAAAATTCCCGTCTGTTCGCCGAAATCGCGGCGGACGTGCTTGCCACGAACAACATAAAGACCTACCTTTTCAAAAAAGAGCACCCCGTGCCCATGCTTTCGTTCGCGGTGCGCGAACTCGGCGCGGCGGCGGGCGTGATGATCACCGCCAGCCACAACCCCAAAGAATACAACGGCTATAAAGTTTTCGGGGAAGACGGCGCGCAGATGGCGATAGAGGACACCGAAAAACTCGTGCGGCGCATCGAAGAGATCGAAAGCTGTTTTTCGGGAAAGATCAAATACGGCGCGCCCGTAAAGGGGAAAATCAGAACGATCGGCGCTTCGCTCGACAGGAAATATTACAGGGCGATCGGAAAACTCACCCATTCGGGCAACATAGAAAAAAAAGTCGGCAAGGAGATCAAACTCGTCTATACGCCGCTGCACGGCAGCGGATTCGTTCCCGTAACGACGATTTTGAAAAAGCTGGGAATCAGGGCGACGATCGTCGAAGAGCAGTCGCAGCCCGATCCCGGATTTACCACGGTGAACGTGCCCAACCCCGAATTTAAGGAATCGCTTTCCATGGGCATCCGCCTCGCGGATAAGATCCGCGCGGACGTGGTGTTCGGCACCGATCCGGACTGCGACCGCCTGGGCGTTGCCGTGCGCAACGGCAAGGGGGAATTCGTCGCGCTCAGCGGAAACCAGGCGGGCGTTCTGCTGCTCGATTACGTGCTCGGCAGGCTGAAAGAAACGGGCAGACTGCCCGCGAACGGGTTCGTGGTGAAGAGTTTCGTCACGACCAGTATGGCGAAAGCCATCGCGGACGATTACGGCGCGGAACTTATGGACGTGCCCGTAGGATTCAAGTTCATCGGAGAGAAGATCAAGCAGTTCGACGATGCGGGCAGCAAAAAATTCCTCTTCGGATTCGAGGAAAGCTGCGGGTATCTCCGCGGCACGCACTGCCGCGATAAGGACGCCGTGGTCGCGAGTATGCTCTTTGCCGAAATGGTGTGCTATTATACCTATAAGAACACGGGCGTGTTTCAGCGGCTGAAAGAACTTTACGGCAAATACGGCTACTGCCTGGATAAAAACGCGAGTTATAATTTCGGCGGCGTCAACGCCATGGAGGAGATGAACGCCGTTGTGGAAAAACTCAGGCGCACGCGGCTCGACAAGATCGATATCTATAACGTGGTCGCCATGCGCGATTATTCCCTCCCTGCCCGCATCCTCGCGGACGGCACGGAGGAAGCCCTCGACATCCCGAAGAACAACAGCGTGTATTACGAGCTGGAAAACGGCAGTTTCATCTGCGTGCGGCCGAGCGGCACCGAACCCAAACTCAAAATTTATTTTTCGGTAAAACTGAAAGATTTCGCAACCGCGGAGAAAGCGTTTGAAAAACTGCGCGCCGCCATGGAGGAGATCGCCGGCATCGGCGAAAACTGACGGCGGTATTATAAAAAGCGGCAAAAGACCTCACGGGCTTTTGCCGCTTTTTTGCAAGACGCGTTTTTTTCGCTGCCCGCTGCGGGCTATGCTATACGCGGGCGTTGTTCGTTGCGTGTT
>CALVZR010000120.1 GCA_944372565.1 uncultured Clostridia bacterium
GATTCCCCGCCGAAAAATTATTAAACGCCGCCCCGTCTATATTTTCATTATCGATGCCGTTTTGTTCAAGTATTTTAAACATTATTTTCTCCTGTTTAATAACAAAAAAATAACAGTATACATGAGAAAAACCAAACATGCTATTGTAATCGGAACCATCAAGAATACCTTAAGTATTTTTATCATAACGGATCTGCTTCCCAACCAAATTTTCCGATATTTAATGTATATAAGGCTATAGGGGTAGAGCCCCCATTCTGCGTTCCAATATACATACGATTCGACTGCAATGTTGAAACTCTCAGCTCTACGGTAGTATAATATTGCGTGCCTGACCCAATATGTAATAGGGTTACTGTTTCTCCCCCGACTCCGGTGATTCCCTTGGGGAAAAACTGATTTATGGAAAAACCTTCGTCCGGAATTATGACAATACTTTTCCTTCCGAAATCGCTATCCCTTTCAAATTCGCAAATAACATAATTTCCTTGTCTCGTGATCGTGCCAATTTGGTCGCCCATTCCTGAAAAAGTATCATAATTGAACAGGCGACCCGACTTAAAACCCAGGCTATCGAGCCTCTCTTCGATGTTTTTTAATTGGGGGGACGTATATTCTATCGCCTGAACTTTTTTCTGCACGGAGGCGATCACGTTATTTGTCACCGTAAACGTATAAAGCAGCAAGCGGGCGGTTCCCGTCGAGTTCTGCGTAAGATCGTCGCCCGCGTCAAAACTCGGATACGTTCCCGTGCTGTACGCAGATTTTATGCTCGTTGTCTGCGTGGCGAGGTTTACCTCGTAAAAAATATTAAAATAGCGCATTGAGGATGCCCCCGCCGTTGAAATTTCCACGCCGCCCGCATCGACTTCGCTTTCATACCCTTGCAGAGAAACCACGCCGCTCGTCACGCGGAACGTGCTTCCGTCTATCTGGTAGCCGATTTCGCTGCCCTTGTTTTTCACATACCCGTCCTGCCCGCCATACGCATAGCGAATCATGCGCGCATCATCCGAATTTGCGACATTCGGCGTATCGCTCGGCTGTCTTATAAACCTCAGAGCCATTTTTCTCTCCTTTATTCGATAAATTGCAGTCCGGTAAACCGATACCCCGCCTGAACTTTTACCAAACCGCTCGCATCGTAATGCAGTTCTCCGCACGGCAATTCTTTATACGGGGTTTTATCGCCGCGACGAACGTAAATGCTGAATTTCGTATTAAAATCTGCGTTGATTCCCGAAAGTTCGATATTCTCGTTAAAAAGCGATTCGCAAAGCGTTTGCAGCGCTTCCTTGCTCGCTTCCGCCAATAAGGAAACAACATCTCCCGTGTTATCCGTCTCCTTTAAGATCACGCGGCGTTTTACCGGGAAAATATCCCTGTTTTCTGCATTCGTCGTGATCGCGTTTTGAGAAGTCAAAATCCATTTATAGTCCGTCATCGTGATCCGATTGGCCGTCTTATCCAAAACCGCCCCCTGCGTTTCGTTTACGTCCGCAACCCATTTGCCGTAATCATAGATGCCGAACTCCCATAATTTTATATTCATATTTTTCGTCATCGATTTTCCGACGCGGAATACGATCATTTTGTTTACGATATCCATTTCGGAAGTCATAAACAGGTTATAAAATTTTAAGAACGGAGCGAAGATGTCCTCCCAAACGTCATACACGCCCTGTTCGTCTCCGACGGTCAGATCCGAAAGCGGTATCGTGCCAACATCGTCGTCAAAACTCAGCTGGCATATAAAATAATTCTGATTTACCTGCGTTGCCCATTGATTGAAAACATAATAAAACAACGTGTTTACCGTACTTTGACTCAAATTTGCGAAATTCAGCACTACATCGCTTTTGAACATGGTTTTCAAGTCCGAGCCCGTGATCTTTGTTTTATTCTCCGCCGTCAGTTCGGGAATCCCGGCAAGGCAGGAATAGATATAATTTCCGATATCGTTTTTCACGACGATAAACGTCGGCTGAATATTTTCCGTAAACGGCTCGCAGGTACAGGAAAGCTCGTCCAGATCCACGCCGCGGCGAATCAGCGAATAACTTGAAACGTCTATGACCAAACTTGCATTTGATTGCAATCCCTTGAAATCTTTATCCAAAAACGAAAGGATCATAAACTGTACTGCCTCCAGCTTCCCGTCAGAATTCCGCTGTCGCTCGGCGCAAAATTGATGGAGATCTTTGAAATCCCCGTTTTTGCCCGCAAAAACGTGTCGAAACTCGGATCTGTTTCCGCCGAATAATCGACAAGCGTGGCCCCGTCGAAGTACCAGATCTTCCGCGACGCCGAATTGATTAAAACGTATTGCCCTTCCTGAAGCGTCAGATCGGGGAACCTCACGCGGTTATACGCATCCCCCGCTTCGTCGAGCAGCTGCACATCCGGGTGTTCCACCGTTCCGGAAATCTTTACCGTTACCGGAATATCCAGAATGTACGGATTATTTATTTCGTCGTTCGTCACCTGATTTTTCCCGTATGCATACGGATATTTGAACGGATAACTTTTTCCCGACGCCGCCATTTCGATTTTGATTTCGTTCTGTATATTCTGAAAAAACGGCGTCAGCGGCCGGAACGTCGCCGCCTGCGCGAGGTCTCCGAACTCGTCCTTTTCGCTCTTGTCGAGCTGCACCACCTTCCCCTCCGAGTAGCGCTTTTTCGTTCCGTCATCGTATTCGAGCGCCAGCCGCGCGTCCGCTCCCGAATATTTTTGCAGCCACTGTACGAGGATGTTTGATTTCTGATAACTGTTTTTAACGAAATTGATCGTCATTTTCGCATCGATTTTTTCCTGCACGACTTTGGTCAGAATGTTTTCCACATCGCCGTTTACCGTCGATAACGTCAGTTTGAACCCGAGCCCGCTCAATTCGGTTACCAGGTCGAGCGAAAACCTGTCCAAAATCGTATTGTCAATATCGAAAACGACAAATGCGAACTTGCGCATATTTACCTCCTCGCCTGTTTCAGCGTTGCGATCTCTTTGCTTACCGCCCGCGCGATCTCCTCTGCGGAAAGATTCGTCCCGTTTACCGTAATATTGATCGTATCGCTGCTCGAATAGCTGTTATCCGAATAATAATCCCCCGCCGCCCCGCTGTTCGGCTGCAATACGGTGGATTCGTAATTCCCGCTCATAATGTCGGAAGAGAGACGGTCAAAATTATATTGATTTCTATCAGAATCTATCTTTGGTGTCTCTTTCTGCTTACTCTCGCCCCGTGAAAAACCAAAAAGATTTCCGATCCCCTCTATCGCCTTTCCGATAATTGAATTTGAAACAAAATCTATAATATAAGATATACCGTCTATAATTGGACCGATAATTTCATATATGATATTCAAAACATCCGCTATCGCCCTTAAAATCGGTTCCGTCATCTTCAGAGCAGGCAACAACACTACTGCAACAATGTTTCCAATAAGTTCAAGCACCGGAGCTATCGTGCCTGAAAGGATGTTCCCTATCAGTTTTAAGATGGGAGTTAAAGCCTCCAACAGCGTTCCCGCCAAGTTGTTTATTGACTCTCTGAATTCTTCATTAGCCATATAAGCGGCAGCAAGCACCCCTATAATGATGCCGATAATTCCAAACGATGAGGCGGCCGCTGAGCTAAGTTGCCCCAATATACCTATCAACGAACCTATTCCCGAGGAAATCTTTCCGATGATGATCAAAAGCGGCCCGGCGACCGCAACGATGCCGAGTATGCCCAAAATGGCGTTCTGCATTCCCGGACTCAGATTTCCGAACCATTCCGCAAGGCTCTCCAAGGCGGGAACGAGCGACGCCTCGATCCATTCGACCACGCGCTCGATCACGGGCGCAAACGCGAGCCCGAGCTGCGCCGTGGCGTATTGCATCGTCGTGTTCAGCCGATTGAAAGTATCGTCCAGCAAGGCAAGCGCCGCCGCCTCTTCGCCCGTTAAACTCGGCATCTCGTCGAATTCCGCATTCCATTTCGCCAGATCTTCCGCACCCGCGTTGATATACGGCAAAAGCTGCGTGGCGATGCGATCTCCGAATATTTCGTTTGCATACGCCGTCTGCAGTGTAGAGTCTTCCACTTTGGAGAGGGCCTCGATGATTCCGTCGAACATCTCTTCGTCGCTGCCGAACTGATCAGCCGCGATGCCCAACTCCTCAAGCGCCTGCGTCGCCGCATTTGACGTTCCCGTTGCAAGATCCGCCATCGCCGCGCGGGCGCGGATGAGAGCCCGCGTGAACGACGTGGAATCCACGCCCGCCTGTAGCGCAAGATAGCTCCATCGCTGGATCGTTTCTGCGGAAATATCGAACTGCTGCGTCATATCGTCTATTTCCGCGCCCGTTTCCGCCGCCTTTTTTCCGATCGCGGCGGCGCCCGCGATCGCACCCGCCGCCGCAACGGAAAAAGCGGACAGCTTTTGCCCCGCCGCCGTAATTTTATCCCCCGCATTTTTAAATCCGTCGGCAAGGCGCGTAACGTCTATGTTTTTGATTTCCTCGAGGCGGTTTTTCAGGTCCGCCGCCTTTGCCTCCGTTTTTGCGAGTTCCAGCTCGAGCGCCGAATAACTTTCCTCGTTTAGCTTTCCGCCCGCTTCCAGTTCTTTGAGCTTGTCCCGAAGCCGCTGCGCTTTTGTTTCCGTCTGTTCGAGCGCCGCCTGAAACTGTTTTTGCGCCTGCGCCGCCCGCTGTCCGTCAAATTCAAATTCCAGGCTCTTTGCGAGGTTGTTCGCGGTCTTTTGCGTTTTGTTGATCTCGCGGTCGGCTTTCTGCATCTCTTTCAGAAAATCCGAAGTGTCGCCGCCGATCTTTACGGTAACGCTTTTCGGCATAGCCTTCTCCCTCCTTTACAACGCGTCGAATTCTTCGCTCGTCGCCGAACGAATTTCCTTGATTCCCGCTTTCGCCCTTCTTTCCTTGTTTTTCGCATCCAAAACCTGCCGCGCCGCCGAAATATTCAACGCACATACGAGGCTGAACGCATCGATGATATGAATCCCCCGCCAATCTATTCCCGCCTCGGAAAGAATGCGGATATATCTCAAACTCAGCGGCATCAGGTGGCGATTGCCTTCTTTGGGCAGATCGCGGATCTTTTTAAATACCGCGATCATCTCCTCCTGATGCCTTTTCAGTTTTTTTCCGCTGCGGTATCGAATACGACGTCGAAAGCGTTCTTTAAGTCCTTGATCAGTTTATCCGTATATTCCTTTTGGGAAAAATCGAACAGTTTGAGAAATTTCAGGAAAGGAATATCCATCTCCAAAAAGCAGAATATTACTTTCAGCGCCGAGATCACTTTCGGCAGCGACATTCCCTCCTGCCCTCTGATCCTCTCCGCATAATCGACGATGCTGCCCTTTGCCGCAAGTTCCGGGAAACAGCTTTCAAAGCGCATTTGCGCAGCCATCGTGTTGTTCATCTCGATCTGCTCTTCCGCATATTCGAAAATGCGTTTGCCGTCTTTCAGTTCGTCTTTTTTTACGATGTGTAATGTAATTTTCATTTTATCCCTCGCTCTATAAGGTGGAGCGGAACGGGAGTCGAACCCGTTTGCGCGATAGAGCCGCACCCTGCCCGGCAGTCCGCCCATATACCCGCGCAGGGCAAAGCCTCGCGCGGGGCAACAAAAGAGAAGTATGGCATAAAGCCTTGCGGCTCAAACGCTTGCCTTTTTCGGCACGGGTACGCTGTCGAGAAAAGTTTCGTACCCGGTATCTCCGGGAAGACAGCTTAACGTGTACACCCTGACGGTCATTCCGTTTTCGTCCACATAGTCTTCCGTTCCGTCCGAATCTTTCATGTTTTCTCCGTAACCCGTATAATTGTAATCAAACGTGCTTTCGGTGATATCGTCCTGATTCTGCGTTAAACTTTCGTTCGGCGGAGTGACGGTCGCGTTCAGAACCCACACCTTTTTGGTCTTGACAGGCAGACCCTTTTCCTTGTACTCCGTTTCAAATCCGAAATTGATGCGCACGGATGATTTCACGGCGATTTCCGCAAGTCCGTTCGCGGCGGCCTCGGCAAGCCCGATATCTTTTTCAAAATCGGCATCGCGGGCCGTTGTTCCGATCGCGCCGGTGATCGAGCGATCCGAATTCAGCGAATCCTGCAATTCTCCGTCGCCGTAAAGATTTTTCACCGTTACGTTTCTGTCTTTCGTGAACGTATTCATAAAGGTAAGCGGTTTCACGCCGCCCGAGGCGCCGCTGACCGCATAAACCGCGTTTTTCACATTGAACTGAACGAGCGTTTTGCCCGTTTTACTCGGTACCGACATTTTCGATTTCTCCTTTTATAATGTTGATGATGTTCTCCTGTTCCGCCTCGATCGTCTTTCGGATAAACGGCTTGCCGCGGCTTCCGAATTCAAGCAGATTCACGACGGGAATTCCTTGATCGTTCACCCTCGTGTTGTTGATATAACGGACGTTCGTGTAATTGAAATTCGTTTCCCAAGAGGATCTCGTCTGTCCCGTTGCGCCTTCTGTTTCTTCCGGCGTGGCGGCTTCCAGCTTATCCTGCGCATAGTTCGCCGCCTTATCGAGGCCGCGATCGACGCGCTCGTAAAGCTCTTCCGTAATCCCGTCGAGAACTTCTTTCAGTGCCGCGCCGAAATTATCCAGCGTCGGTTTTAAACTTCCGCGTTTCTTTTTAGCCATAAATAAACGTCACGCTCCAGGAATATTGCGAAATTTTCTGCACGTCGTTATATCCGAGGTTGTACCCCGTGTATTCCGCGTCCGCCGCCCGCAGCAGCGCCTCCACCTTCGCTTTGTTTACGTTGTGAATATCCGTACTCACATCGCCTTTCGATTTCGAAACGAGGGTGATATCGCAGTTTGATCTGCGCAAAAGCGCCTTTCCGTCCCCGTAAATCCGCCCTCCGTTCGTGATGTCCGAGCGGATGAGAAGATAACTTTCCGGCGTGCTGTTTTCGTCCTCGCTCATAATTTCCTTATAAACGGGGATTTCATCCGCCAGCGGAGATACGATGCTCCAAAGAACATCGGCTGCATTTTCCGAATTACAGATTTGCATCGATCCACTCCTCTATTGCCGCCTGCACGGCTTTGTCGTCGCACTTCTGCACATTCAACAGCATTTCGGATTCCGACTTCGCTTTGCCGAATGTTTTGATTTCATACGCCGCCTTGTCGAAATATAAATACTTTTCCGAAGCGTACTGCACGCGCGGGACGATTATGCTGAAAGAAAGGGTAAATCCCTGCATCTGCCCGAGCTGGGCGGTATTTACGCCGACCAGCTCGACAGTGCAGGCGATCGCTTTCGCATTCGTGACTTTTTTGGATCTGTCGCCCGTCTCCGCATCCTGCTGCGATGCGGAAACATCCGCCAGAATTACCCGTTTATTCCCCGTCAGCATAACGCTCCCCTTTTGTTTGTGCGGAAAGAGTGTTGCGGAGCAGGTTCAGCGTCGGATCGTTGGCAATGTCCTTTTTGTTCATCAGCGCTTCCGCCCATAAAACCGTCGTCGCCTTTCCGAGATCGGAATTCAACACGCTTTCTGAAATATCGTTGGATTTGATTTGTTCCGCCGCCATATTCAGAAAATTCGAATAATATTGATCGAGCGGATTATCGGGCGTAAAATCGCCGATCGTCATTTTGAACATCGCCAACAATTCGTCCATAGTTTACTCCTTAGCCGCTCGTTTTGGGGATGGTTACGACGATAAATCCTTTATCCACGACAACAGAGCCGCCCGCCATCACTTCGCCCATGACCGTCAAAAGCCCTTCGGCGAATTTATACTCATCCGAAACCATCACGCCGAAGTCTCCGAAGATCACTTCTTTGAAGTTAAACGGCGAACCGTAGATCATGGTCTGCACCGCAGCGGTCGTCTGCGCGGTGCCCTGATGCGCCGTAAGCGTGGGAACGAGACAGTAAGGCACGGCAAGCCCGCCGTCTTCGATGATACCGATATTCGGGTTGGTCGCGTTCGGCGTAATCTTATATACGGGCAGCTTGTTGTTCGTTCCGCGAACGTCGCCGAATGCGATCAGGTCCGCCTTGTTGAGATACAGCACGGCGTTTCCGTACACATTCGCGTCGCCGCCGTAAGACATCGCGATGAGCCGCAGCGTGCGCTCGTTGATCTGCCCGTTCGTGGCGTTGAGCAGGCCGTTTGCCGTGCTCGCTTCGAGCGTCTGATACATCGGATTGGAAGAATCGTCCATGCCCGTCTTGATTTTCGTCACGATATCCTGCGCCAGCTTAACGCGGAGCGCGATCATCGCGGATTCCGTAACTTTTCCGAGGTAATTGAGCGGCGTAACCTTCTGCAACTCTCTCGAAACATAGCTCGTTACGGCAATGTTCTGCGGCGCGATCGTAACGGTGCCGAACGTGGGATCGGAAGCGGTCTGCGCCGTTCCTTCCGTCTTTGCGCTCGCAGTCGGAGACGCCTTCATAAACGATTCCTTATAGGAACCCGCGCCGCTCATATCGACGACCTGCACCTGATCGAAAATTGTGATGAGCTCGTTGAACGGATTCGTGATTCCCCCGACAAGCGTGGGCTTGGCGATGCCGGCGGTGGACGTCGTGATATTCCGTTTCCCGGAATTCGAAAGCCCGACGATCTCTTCCGCCGAAATTCTCAAATTCCTGCTCTTCTTGAACTCTTCCGCCCGTTTTTCAAACGCCTTGCGTATTTCCCTGTGCTCCATCGCGGAAAGGTCGTATCTGAGGATGTCCGTACTCCTCAGCTCTTTTTCTTCAAACATCTTTATCGTTTTTTCTCCTGAATTTTTATTTTCCGATTCGGAAATTTCCGAAAGCCTGTCCCGCAGCTCCGTTTTTGCCGCGAGTTCGCTGTCCAGTTTTTCTTTTTCTGCCCTGATTTCCGCAAACTCTTCCGCGGTAATTTGCGCACGGTGCTCTTCGAGCTTTTTGCGGAGTTCTTCCTTTTTTGCCTTGATCTGTTCGATTTTGAGGTTTACGTTCCTCAGCTGTTCGATGACCTTTTCCATCTTCTTAAACCTCCCAATTCTGAATGGTCTTTTCGATTTCTTTTTTCAGATTTTGTTCCCGTTTTGCCCGCTCTTCCTCATTTTGACGGGCTGCCATTACGACCGTTTCCTTATATGCGGGGAACGGCGTAATCGTGATTTCGTGCAATGCGTTGAAATGCGTGATCGTCCGCGTAAGCGTTTCGGGATTGACTATATCCGAAAACTCAAACCAAAAACTCATTCCGTCCACGATTTTCGCTTCGATAAGGTTGTACCAATCCCTCGCGTATTGCGTATTCGGCATTTCGCATTCCATAAACAGCCCCGTATCGTCTGTTTCCAAACGCATATTGATTCCGTTCTTGCCGAGCACGTTATCCGGATTATGCCCGACAAGCAGATATACGTTATCCAAATCGACGCCGTCGAGAGCCGTCGGAAGAATCGTCTCCGTAATCTCGCCGTAAAACCAGTCATATACCTTTGTCGGCGTATTGAACAAAATCGGATAACCGCGGACGACCAGCTTTTTTCCGCTTCCGTCTTCGGCCCGCACTTCAGTTTCAAAATTTACGGATCTGAATTCATTTTTCCTGTTATTCTGCATTTTCTCCTCCTTCCGACGCCGCGGAAGCGGGGGCTTTCGGTTCTGCCGCAGGTTCCGCCGCCTTCTTGACGCCGTTTTTTGCCAACTGGTATTCGTCGGCGCGCTCTATATTTACCGTATCCGCGGTGACACGGTACATCTGACCGTATCCGCCCGGAATCGGGGGAAGCCCGATGATTTCGCGCATCTCGTCCAAATTCATCACGCCCTGTCTCGCCGCCACACCGAACAGCGCCGTCTTTGCCGATAAGGTGCTGATGGAAAGGCTGAAAGTATCGAGTTCGAGACGGTTCCCGAACTCCTGTTCCCTTTTTGTGAACAGCTTTGTCGTAAATTCCTGCTCCACTTGCCGCGCGATGGGTTCGATTTTGTTTTTGATAAACATTTCGTATTCGATTTCGCTCGCCTTGTTGTTGATGATCGAATCCGTTATGCCGAAATAGTTATACACGACGTTTATCGCAAACTGCATCAGTTCGCGGTTGACGTCGTTTTCCTGCCAGTTGATTGGCGTGATTTTCCATTGCGGGTCAAAGTAGGCGATTCCCTTTACGTTGTTATCGAAATTCGCCTTGACGTCATCCATCGTCCCTTTTTTGTCGCCCGGTTTCAGGTTTCCCTGATGCCCTGTATTTGCCTGCAAAATCGCGCGCGGCTTTTTGGGATCTGCCACGTTGATAGCCTGCGCCGCGAGCGCCTGGATCACCGTTTCGTATAAACCGAGATCGTTGCGAGGTCCGCCGCCCAGCGCCGAAAATCTGTTCAGATAAATCAGGCTGTCGAGGTTATACGTCTTTCCGAGCGACATAAATTCGACCGTCGCCGTATCGTCGTAAAGTTTGAAATCGAACTGGTCCTCCGGCAGCACGTAAAGCTGTTTCAGCTCTCCCGTCTTCCGCTCAAAAACGGGCTCGATAAAAACATTGTTGTACAGCATATACTGCGTGACGACGTTCACCCAGAACTGCGTGGCGTTTTGCAGGGGATTTGCCCGCATCGTCAAAACCCTTGACGAGTTGTTTTCGAAGTACGTTATATGCCCGTCTTTATCCTTCCGCTCGAAATACTTCGGGATGGTCGCAAAGATCTGCGCGAAGGCGTCGATCGCCGTGCGCACTTCCGGAATATTGTAAATATTGCTCGCATAGTTGTAAGCGAACCATCCGACGTTCCCGCCGTAATATTCGTAGATAATCGTCCGAAGATCTTTCGGCTCTTCGGATTTTTTGAACATTCTGGCTATAAAATTTCGGAACTTTCCCATCTTTTCTCCTAAATGGCAAATAATTCGGGCAGCATCGTTTTATATTCGTCCAGCTCTTTTGCCCGCTGATAACCTACGAACGCATTGAATATGCCGATCGCGCCGTCGATGTGCCCCGTGGATTTCGCCTTATGCGGGGCAAGATTGTTGTTCGCATCCTGTCTCACCTTCAGATTGTAAAAGCAATACGGCAGAAGTTTGTTGTTTTCGTCGTACTCGATCGCTTCCGCCTCGAAAAGACTCCTGATGATCTTGATCGGCTCCGAAAGCGTCCAGCCGCCCTGCGCGACCTCGGTTAAAATACCGTAGTCTCTTTCGATCGTCTTATCCTCTTTGCTGTACGTAATCTTTTCATGCGAAAAACCGTTTTCCTGCATATCCGTGAGCCACTCTTTCGAGAGCGCTCTGTCATAGCCGATTTTCAGGAAATTCACCTTGTATTCGTCGCGCAGCATCACGAACCAGCGCGTAACATACTCTTTCTGCACATAGGCGCCCGGAGTGATGATCACCAGCCTCGACGTCACGGTATTGTCCTCGTTCAGATGCTGCATCCGGGCATATTCCTGCTTGTCCCGTTCGCTGTTTCTCTCCAGTCTTCCCTCCGCGATGAAATAAGCCTGAATATAGATAAATTTGCCCTTATCCGTTAAAATCTGCGCCGTCGCGTTGCAAAGGTCGGTCGTTTCCGCCAGATCCACGCCGCCCGTCGCGTATGTATCTACGATTTCTTCCGAAAAGATCTTGCGCATTCCGCGGCTGATCGCCGCCAGGTCGAAGAAATCTATCGCCGCGCCGATCTGGCGGTTCAGATGCTTTGCCAAAAAATTACTCAGCATAGCGGGCGATTTTTTCATACTTTCAAACTGCGATTTCAAAAACGCGAGCCGCGGCCGCCCGTCTTTCATCCCCGGATTCGCTTTTGGCCAACAAGTCGGATCGTTGTAATCGTCCTCTTCGTCGATGCCGAACATCAAGGCGAAAATGCGGTCGTCCCGCCCGAGTTTCTTTTTCCTTAAAAACTCCCTGTTCCTTTCAAAAATCCTTTCGTACAGGCTCGCGGGCGTCGTTCCCGCAGAAGAGATGACGATCATCATCGGCTGTTCGCGCGCGCCCATTCCCGTTTTTAATGCGTCGTACTGATTGAAATGGATGATTTCGTGCGCTTCGTTCACAACGGCTACGGACGGATTGTCGCCGTCCTTTCCCTTCGAGCGCCCGCTCAGATATTCTATCCTGCCGTTATTGAACTTGCATCGGATGTATTTTTCCGTTTTTCTTTCGGAAAACATTTTGCTCAGCGGATATTGCCCCACCGCGGTTTTTATCAGGTCATACGTTCTCTTTGACTGCTTTTCGTTTTCTGCGACGATCTGGCACCAGGGCCGCGCTTCCTTTTCCAGCCCGACGAACCAGCCTATCAACGTGACGATGAACGTATCTTTCCCCCACTTTCTCGCCACAAAGAGATCGAGCTCGTTGAAATATCTGACATATTTCTTTTCCTGCTTGTCGTACAGCTTGATCCCCAAGATACAAGCGACGATATATTTCTGTTCCAGATCGAGCTCGATGGGCTTTCCCGCCCATTTCCCCTCCTGATGCCGAAACAGCCGCGCGAACTCCCGAAACGCGACGGGATCGCTCTCTTTGTAGAAAACATTTTTCCGGGCAAGCAGTTCCTTGATCTGCCTGACGTTATCCTTCACGTCTTTGTTGTACTGAAACGGATGATCTTCCACATATTTGAAAAAATCCGTGATCCATTTCAGCATACGCTCCGTTCCTCCGATTTTTTATTCGTCGCTGCGCTCCATCAGTTTCCTGAATATTTCTTCATCGTCTTTTGCGTTTGCCGCCTGCAACCCGGCACGGGCGCGTGCCAGCGGGGATAATCCGAGCTGATCGAACAGCTTGATGCAGATCAGCGCGTTATCGTGCCGCCGCTTGATATTCGGATTCGGCTTTGCCGTCGTCCTGTCCTCGCCGTCCTTGTCCTTGCCGAGCGTAACGATGATATACGGGCGCGGATCGTTCTTCAGCTCCTCGTCCGCCCTGTCCGTCTCTACCTTTGCGCGGCAATACAGTTCCATCAGATGAACGTCTGCATCCGACACGCGGCAGTTCACCGTTTCGCGGAACACCTTCGTCAGCCACTTCCATACGACGCGCTCTTCCGCCGTCAATGTTTTCGGCGGTTTGAAATTCTGACTCTGATAAACGGGCGTAAGTTCCTCCCGGTTGCACAAATGCTCATTGCTGCGCTTCTGCGTTTGTTTATCGGCGTCTGTTCTCGGGGCTCTCGCCATTTTTTAACGTCTCCCAAAATGTTTCAAATTTTTGCAGCGGGCTTTCCCTTCCGTGCGATTCGTTGTGGCACGCGGGGCAAAGCAGTTCGAGATTTCCGATTTTCAGCCTTAAATCCCACCGCTTTTCAATCGGCACTATGTGATGCACCTCTTTTCCCGCCGTAATTTTTCCCTTTTTCAGACATCGCTCGCATAATCCGTTCGCCTGAGCAAACTTTTCCGCCCTCAGCGTTTTCCACGCCGCAGAATTATAAAAATCGTTGAATTTTTTATGATAATTTTCCATATCCGCCGCCCGTAAACGAAAATTTTTCATTTGCGGAAATATTTATAAAAGTGCATTTGGCGGGCTTTAAACGCGCGGGCGCATCGTGCATGCATATAGGGGGGGGTATGCTTTTTCGTTTCTTTTGCAAAAAGGGAGAGCAAACGCAGCCCGCCTGCCCTCCCCCGCAACGATAAAAACGAAAGGGGTTTTCGTTTTCGGGAAAGCCGGTCTTCCCTCGGTTATAGTGTAACACATAATTTTTGCCATTTTTTGTTGTCTTTTTAAATCCCGCATTTATTTTTGAATTCGTCCAAAAACGCCTTAACCGAGCTTTGAGCCGAAAGCCGTTTCAAAGCGGCATCTTCGAGGTGCGTGCAGTAGCTGTACGAATAATTCACCCTCGCCGCGATCTCATCCCAGCTTTTCCCGTCCACATAATGCAGTTCGATGATCCGTCGTTCCTTGATGCTCTCCGTCTGCCCGATGATATCGAATCCGGCTTTTATGAACGAGGCAATCTCTTCGGTTTCTTTTTGGTATCTGCCCCGCTCTTCATCCGTCACCGCAAACAAGATCCGCCGCGAGAGTTCTTTTTCACGCGTTCTGTAATCCCGAAACCGCTTGAAATACTTTCGTAAAAGTTTTATGTATTCCATCCTCTTTTTCCTCCTCATTGCCGAACGCGGCATAATTTTGCGTAAATATACGCCCCGCTGATAAAGTCGCTTACCGAAATATTCAACGCCGTCAGTTTGAATTTCGGATTGATCTTTTCGAGGATCTCTACCGCATCCTCATAGTGTTCCGCCAGTCTGGAAACCTTTTTCCTCGTGAACAACGTATCGGACACCGTGATCTTCGGCTTTTTCAGGTTTTTGGATGCAGCCCACATCTTTTCATACTTCACCGATCTGCTTTTCGTGATATACCGCGCGAGCCCCTCCAAGCCGAATTCATCCGGCTGCAGGCGCCTTGTTTGCGTTCTCGCTCCCCCGTTCCATTTTTTCTCTGCAATATCCCTGTCCGGGAAGTTCATAACGATATGATGGTGAATGCGTATTTTTTTGCCGTCGTTTATGTATTCCGTGACATAGACGTACTTCAGCTCGCCGAGACCTCTTTTCTTCATCCAATAATCCAGCCTGCGCAGATATCTCTGTACAAACCTCTTCGCGGCGTTCACGTCTTCCGGCAAGTGTTCGTTATCGTAAGTAAACGTGCCCCAAATGTCTTTTTCCGTAAAATTCGCGTTCAGAAGACGGATCAGCCGTTTCTGTGAATTCTTCTTGTTATACTTCGCGACGGCAGCTTCGGAAGGCTTTTGGTACTCGTTTCCCCTTTTTAAGTCCCGCCTTGACTTGTATATCGGGTAGATCTCCACCTCTCTCTGATTTCCCGCGGTGATCGTCTTCGCCCGGTATCCGACCACGCCCTTTCTGTCTATGTACCCCGCAAACTCTTTTTCGAACAGTTCTTCCCGCTCGGCCGTAAACCCCTTCTTCATTTCTTCTCCCTTTTTGTTTTTCGTTGACTTGTTAATACTGATTACGAGCCCGCAAAAGCCTTCTTTTTAAGGCTATATATAATGTATATAGCAATGCGGCACGGGCTCTTACGAGCCCCGCCGCCGCTGCTTTTTTCTTCAAACGACCTCTTCCTGGTTCGTTTCGCTGTAATTTTTTTTGAATATCAGTACGCCTTTCGGGTTCTTCTGAATGACGATTTTTATCTGCGATATTTTTATATTTATCGCATCGATAAATTCATCGAGCACGCACATTGCGCCGCTTCTGAGAATTTCCGTCGTATTCTCCACGAAAAACACTCCTCTCTTTTGGCAAAACTCGCGGACGCTTTCGATCGCCCCTTCGATGCGCCTGACGTTCTTTTCCCTCAGTTCCTCTCTTTCCTTGTCCGCCCTGTATTGAACTGCATCCCCGCAATCGCAATGCATCGTCGCATACTCGGCGGCTTCCTCTTCGGTTTTGAATTCCCGATCCGCTATAATTTGAAAATCACAAAATTTACAATGCGCCAGCATTTTTTCAATCCTCCTCGTTCAACTCGCTTTTTCCAATATCATCGGCAACAACACCTTATCCTGCCAAAGCCTGATAAAACTCCACACCTGCGGAGACGGATTCCCGTTTTGAAAAGCACGCGCCTGCACTACATTCAGATTTTTCGGATCGAGTTCGAGCGTTACGAAAGGCACATCCGGTTCTGTTTCCTTTCTGATAAACAGAATCACGCTTCGTTCCTCCGCCACTCTTTCGATATATGTGCCGACGCAATGCCGCATCGCCTTTCCTTCCTCCTTAATCTCTGCAGCGTTATGCGGCGCGCGGAGGATCAGTCCCGCATTTTTGTAATTGTATAAATCCGCCGCCGCCCGACACATTTTCTCGCACATACTGTTTTTCAGCTCTTCGCTCAACTCCGCTTTCAGGCGGGTTGCTCTGTCGTGCATTTCCTTAAAATTCTTCGGCTTTGAATACATCGTATCTCCGACGTTGTACCCGAGCAACACACACGCGCAAATGTAATCGCGGTAATCCAGCGAGAACCTTCCCCACTCGGACGGGCTTTTCCGCTGCGTTTTCAGGTAATTAAAAAACGTGTAAAACCCCACTTTTTCCGCAATATAATCCAAAGCATTTCCGTTTGCGTTCGCCACGACCTTCAAATACTGCGGTTTCGGAGGGATCTTGTTTTTCTCCATCCACTGAAGAGCCGCGATTCCCCTGCTCCTTAAATTCCGGCGGAGAGCGAATGTGTAATATTCTTTCCGATGCAGTTGCAAAAATTTTTTCAATTCGTTCTGCCTGTAGTCAACGACTTCGCAAAGCGAGCTATAACTGTAAATCAGCTCGTCCGCCAGTTCTGATAACCCCACTTTCACGAGATATTCGATCTGCGGCCTCGAGCGCATCCGCTCTATTACCACCGCCGGATCTTCATAGCGTTTGCCGCACAAACGGGCGACGGGCATAAACCGATATCTTTCGTACTTTTTCAAAATACTTCGGATGTTTTTCGTGTAAACCAGTCCGCATTCCGGCAAAACGTAAGAAAAATGCGTCTGATATATACCGTTTATCCATTTTTTTTGATAATCGCCGTTCGAATCTCTTTTCTCCCAATCGGTGCGCGATTGAAAATAACGCACTCCTCCGTCCGAACAGACGAAAGCACGCTGCAGTTCCGTCATTGAAAAACACGTGAAGTTTGCATAATGATAGCCGTAATGAATCTTAAAGTAGCGCACCATTATGCCCTCGTTGTTCCCCGCGTCCGAAATGTTTTCCATATAAATCGCCATATCTTCGAGCATACCGTTACATCTGTCGTGCGTGTTTCTTACCTGAACGGGCTTTTTACAAACGAGGCATTTTGTCAGTTCGCCTTTTTTGATGTTCGTCATCACGGACTTTTGTTTGCAGTGCTGGCATTCGACTTCATACGTCTTCGGCGCGATCCTCGTCGCAAATAAAAATTTTATCCCGTGATGCATCTTTTTCTTGCAAAATTCCGCGAAATCCACGGGCAAGTCGCCGACCTGTTCCATCAGCCACTCTCTCCCGAGCATATTCTTTACCATTTTCTTCCGTTTCGGCATATCACAGAAAATCCTCCAGATCCCGCACCTTTTTTTGAATTTTCTTGCTTGCCCGCGTATAAGATACGCCGAGCGTTTCGGCAATCAGTTCGGCAGCCCGAAACGGACCGACGCAGTGCGCCTTGGAGGATTTTCCCTCTTTTTCGATAACCGCCCATAAATCGTCGATCCCCTTTTGCGAATCGATCTCCTCGGCGGAGGATGTTTGGGATAATGCGATCTCGGCGCAGTCTATCACCTCTTTGAGCAGTTCCTTTTTTACGTCGTCGTGCGTTTCGATATCCTGTAAAAGCATCTCGATGTATTCGTGTTTATTCATAAACCGTACTCCTCCATTACGCTGCGAAGCGCCGCTTTGCATTTCGTTTTCTTTTCCTGTTCCATTTCCGCCAAAAGTTCTAAAATTTCATTCAGCACGGTTTGCAGATCTTCGAATTTGACTTTGAATTTCACCAAATTCTGATCTGCCGCGATCTCCAGTTTTTTCGTGACGGCAGCGAGCTCCTCTTCGGCTGCGCTGAGCGCCTTCTTCGTTTTTTCGAGTTCCGCCGCCGTTTCGGGGTTCTCTATTTTTTCCACGGTCGGCGGCAAAGACTCGATTTCTTCGATTTTTCTTTTCAGCGCATCGCGTTCTTCTTCGAGCTTTTTTGCCTTTTTTCGTTCTTCCTGCGTTTCCTTCTCTGTTTTTTTCAGCTTGTCCGCGGCATCTTCTTTTTCCGTTTCGAGCATTGAAAGCTGCTCCGTATGCTGTTCTTTCTCCCTTTCGAGTTCTTCTATTCTCGCTTTCAGTTCCCGCACGGTCATTTCATCCGATGCCGCGTTTTCGGTCAGTTTTGAACGAATATCTTCCGGCGCGGATGCCAATAAAGAAAGTTTCGTTATCCCCAACTTTGCATTTGACTGCAAAAATTCATCCGTAAATTCGTCGAGAATCTTGATGTAGTTGTATGCCTGCCGTTCCTTTATGCCGACGGCATCTTCCGCATATTTTCCGAAAGACGAGAATCCCGCCGCCGTGTAGAGTTCGGCGTCTTTCATTTTCTTCAGATTCCTCGCTAACTCCACAACGAACTGCCCCGCCATGTTCCCGCAGTACATAATTTCGTTGTGTACCTGCAAAAATCTCCGCTGCTCTTCGCTGGCGGACACCTCGCCGCCAAGCATCAACTGATTGAAAACTTCGTTCATTTGTTTGACTCCTTTTCGTTTTTATTAAATCTGGCGTTAAATTCCGCCAATTTTTTCGTGATTTCGTGTAATTCGAAAACCCATTCGGACTTTACCCATTTCGACTCTCCAAAACGGACCTCCGTTTCTCCTTCTTTGTTTATCAAAATGCCGGTGATCACCCCTTCCCGCACGATCGGATCATTCGAAACGGGGCTTTGTTCTATAATTGCCACTCGTTTTCCCAAAACGCTTTTATCTACAATGATTTCCATCGCCCATCCCTCTGACGGCCTTTCCCCAGTCTATGGGGATCTCCATATATTCGAGCTTGCCGTTTATATACCAGCGTTCCGCCGCCATAAACGGCGTTGCCCGCATTCCCATGCCTTTTACCGAATTTTTTCTACTCTTTGCGATCTCTTTGCCCTTTTTCATTCTCGTTCACCCTCTCCTTTTCTTCGATCTTCTCTGCCTGCAAAAAGTCAAGCATACAGGCACAGCAGTTATTATTCATTGCTTCACAACGCTTTTGAAATTCGTGCTTGTAATCGCAAATGCAAGGCTTATTCATCCAATCGCCAGATTCGCGGAGGTCGTGTCTGTTTATATATTTCGCAAATTCCTCATCGGGCAAAGATTGTATGTATTCACGGTTCGTCATTTTCCTTCTCCTTTCGGTTCCGCGAGGCGGGCTTTTACAGCTTCTTCTGTCAAAAAAATACTTTTTCCGATTGCTCTTTCGTCAAAGGCGATTCCTGCCGTTTCAAATATTATACTTCTTATTCTGCTTGCATAAATATTTCCTGCATGATCATATTGATACACCGTATCTCCTACCTTACACGGCAACTCCACCGCCTTTTCCAACCTCTCGCACATGGTGGCGTTTTCGGCTTTGAGTCGGTATATATACGCAAGGGTTCCCGCGTAATCAAAGTTCATTACGTCCGTTGTCTTGCAAATTGCAAGCCGTTCAAGGCAACGCTCTATCATTTGTTCAGTCATTTTTCTTCCTCCACATAACACCACGACTGCGGCGGACGGGTGATTCGCTTATTGACGCGCCTCACGCAATCGAAATTATGATTTTTGCAATAATCGTTCCAGCAACCTATTTCTTTGCCTGTTTCGCATGCAAAAGGGGTTCTAAACTCCGACAACTTTCTCGGCTTGTCAAACAGTTTCGTCTCGGTGATGTGCCAGCCGTAAAGAGACTTTCCGTTGCTGTATTCAAACATTTCTTCCGCTGTCAAACACGCTCCCGCATTATAGCGTTTATGTTCAGCGACCTCTGCCCCGTTTACCTCAAACTTTGCGCACGCTATTGTTGCATAAGCGTATTCGTCAATCCTATCGCACACGAACGAGCCGATGACTTTTCCGCGCCCATAATATTTAATGTCGCAACCGTCGTAATGCTCAATATCGGTTGTTTTTGTTTCATACACATAAACAGTAAACGGCGTTTCCAACTTCGGCGCGGTCTTGCGCACCTCTATAGTCTTTTCCCCGTTAAAAATCTTCTCGCACCATTGAGGGCGAATACTCATTAAAATTGCTTTCATTTTCAATACCTGATAACTCCCTTTCCGTAAAGTTTTACAGCCCTTCTATTGTGTCGCGCGTCAACGCGATCAGCGAATCCGCAGTCACGCAACGTTCACGCTTATATCCGTTCACATGCGTGATAAGAACGACCTCCTCGCCCGTATCCTGATCCTTTATGTACTCCGCTTTGGCAACATTGATGCCCGCCGCCCGTAAAAGCGGAGAAAGATAGTCTGACACAAATTTTTCTTTCTGTTTGCTTTCTTCAGTTGCTAAATCTTTCATCTTCTTCCTCCAAATATACTTTTCGGATTTTCTCCCATTCTTTATCAAACACAAGCCCCCAATTATTTAACTCGTCTTTGTCTGGCTTCTCGTTGTATGTTACTTCGCCGATATAACGCTGTCCTTGCGAATACGTGTCGTAAGATACATATCCGGCGGGAATCACCCCTCCCGCTGGTGGACGATGCGTACAGAAATAACGATATTTTCCCTTCGCCGCAATCGCCTTTTTTAATATATCCGTATATGTCGCCGCGCGTAAAACCTGTTTTCCGATGCGTTTTGTGTAATATTCCGATGTAAAAAAATACCAAGTTACGCGATATACTAAATCGTCATATTCGTCTGTATCCCAAAACGCATGAGCTCTTGCTTCGTATGTATATTTAACCGAGTCGTAAACTTTATCGCCATATCCGCAATGTTCATATGCATTTTCGTATTCATACTCTTCAGAATCTTCGCCTTGCTTTATTTTTTCGGCTATAGCTTTTATTTCGTCGGGTATATATTCCCTCCCGAAAACCAAAGAATATTCTCTGATTAAACGATTCGCAGTCCGAACCAGCGTATTTTTTGTTTTTTCGCCATTGGATATCGGATATCCTTTATCAAAAAACTTTTCTATCATTTCTCACCTCTTAAAACGGCTGACAACCTTTCTTTAATATCCGCCGCCGCTTCGGTATAAAACTTTGCCGGTTCCAATACGCCCATTTTTATCCATCCCCTTCTTGCGTTCTCCGCATCGAGCAGCGCGGCGCTCAATTCTTCGGTGTTCGTACACCGCGCGACTTTGCGCTTCAAATAACTTTCCGAATATACAGCCATTCCTATTCCTCCAAAGAAAAACCCGCCGCCCGCAGTGTGTTTGCGATCGTCTGAAGGTCTGCGTTCATCCAAACAAAAATATCAATGAAACTTGACCAGATCATAGACTTCGCTCCCGACTTCCTTTCGAGGTTTTTGCAACTTTCGAAAAATATTTCGTAAATCAAATCGTCCGTCGGATTCGCATGCATATTCCGCCCCGCTTCCAGGGCCGCTAAAACGTCGCCTATCGGTATGCTTTTCTGTTTTGGGGCGCAAAAAGGCACGCCGCCTCCAACGCGATCGGCGTGCGCCGTTTTTATCCGTTCCTCCACCAGCTCAAAGGAACTGTTTAAAACACGCCGGGAAATTTTCGTCAATCTGCCGTTTTCGTACTCTATGCAGATCTCTGTCACGCCGCCTTCCTCTCTTGCGATTACGGTAACGATTTTTCCGTTCACTTTATCCCCGTATGTTTCTATCATTGCTTTTACCCCTTTTATTTTTTTGCTGCAAAATGCCATTCTACAGAATATCCGATACAGTGCATTTCAATGCTTCTGCTAATTTGAGCAAAATATCTTTTCTTGGAAACCTATATCCGCTTTCATAAAAATAGATTGTCTGATTATCGACTCCGATAATTTTTGCAAGTTCGGTTTGCGTCATCCCTGCATTCATTCTTTTCGTCTTTAATTTGTTCATCGGCGAATATTTTTTAATCATTTCATCCTCCATTTTCTCACTATTTGTTAGTATTTTATAACACTATGTGAGTATTGTCAAGTATTTTATAACTATTTGTGAGAAATTTTTGTATTTTTCTTTTTCATCTTGTCAATAATCTAACAATATGTTATAATATTAAAAAGGAGAAAATGAAAAATGTCTCTCGGTAAAAGAATCAAAGAATTACGGAAAACCAAAAATTTAACTCAAATTGAATTTGCCAAACTCTTTCAAATTTCGAGCGGCACTATTGCCATGTGGGAAACCGATAAACGGCAGCCTGATTTTACTACATTGCAAAAACTTGCCGATTTTTTCGGCGTTTCTACCGATTATCTTCTCAGCAGAACGGAAAACGCACTTGACCGCCGCCCCGCTTCGGATATCGCGGAAAATTTTATAAAGGAGTTTGGGGAACTTTTTTCGGATGAAAATTTTCAAAAACTGGCAGGGATTTATAAAGTTATGAATGAGATTCAACGCCGCGAGATTTTATTATATTTGATCGGCTACGCCCGCGGTGCGGGAATAGATACAAAAATCATCGGATATTAAAAACGGGGGTGAAAATATGAAGTGGTTTCGTAATTTAGAGAAATGGGAAAAAGTTGTTTTGATTTTTGCGGCATTAGTGTTGTGCGGTATTTTTTCGATTATTGAAATCATCTGGCTTTCGACCATTTTTCTTATTATTGCAGTTTTACTTATAGTTTTTACTATCCGCACAGAAAAACTTAAAAAGAATAAACACAATAACCCTGATTTTGATGAAGAACGCCCGCGGACGCAGCCCCTGATCGTTCCTTATCAAGTAAAAACTTACGCATTGGATGAAATCGACGGAAACAACGGAAGGCGTTCGAGAAAGAACATTATCAGGCGTATGTATTGGAATGACGGGGATTATGAAATACTTTACCCTCGCGTTATCACTTTAAGCGCCGAAAATAATAAATACGACGTTTTTGTAAACGGCGAAAAAATAGGCGCCATTCCCGAAAAATATACTTGGGAAGTAAGACTCATCTATAACAGGATCGTGAAAATCGATATGTATATAGAACACGAACGCGAACCGGGAAATACGCTTTACGAACCGGTGATAACTCTACACTATTATACGGAAAACAGTTTAGCGGAAAATCCGAACTTCCTTTATAAAAACCAGGGAAAAAGACTTTCGACTTACTCTTCTCCCTGTTTTCTCGACGAATATATCGTGATCGATATAGAAACAACCGGGTTAAATCCTTTAACGGACGACATCCTCGAAATCGCCGCTTTACATATAAAAACCGGATCTGTGGCAGACAGTTTTTCCGAATTTGTTTATTCTGATAAAATAACCGAAAAATCGATGGAAATCAACCACATCACTCCAGCACGGGTGGCTAATGCCCGCAAATGTTCGGAAGTATTAAAAGATTTTACGAATTTTATTTCCGAGTTGCCGCTGATCGGTCATAATATTTGCTTTGACCTGAGTTTTATTCGCACAAAGATTTCTATCGATAATTCTTTCGATGATACCTGTGCGCTAAGCAAAAGATATCTATGCGACGGTAAATACGGCATCATGCTTGAGAATTGCAAACTCCCTACAGTTTGCGCCGCATTAAACATTTCTTTCGTTCCGAATCATCGCGCTTTGGACGACTGCAAATGCACATTTGAGTGCTATGAAAAAATAAAAGGCATTTTAAATCAGCCCGAAGAGGCTGTAAGCCTTTAAAAAAATGTCATAAACCTATTTATCATCCTTCTTTTCCGCGATATAATGAAAGTCCACAACTTAAGGAGGAGGATGATGTACAATGGACAAGTTTATTCAGGAATGCCTTTCTGTCCTTTCCGGCGCGGCCCGAAACATACAATCGGCAGTGATCGGATTATCCGGTTATTTTTCCGGTATGGACTATGCGGAAAAAGCGCGCGGCGAACCGCCGCCACGAATTTTAATCGAAAATAAAACAGAGCAAGTTTCGGAGTTTTTAGAATTTACCGAAAAGGAGATTTTGAAAATGCCGAAAGAATTTAGAAAATTATTTAAAACAAAAGGAGGCGCTGCCCATATACGAAAAAAGAAAAACGGAGTTTATGAGATCCGACGCATGATCGACGGCGTAAATTATTACGCCGCGTCAAAGAACCTTGCTTTGGCAAAGAAAAAATTTATCGACATACTGAATCAAATTCCTACTGCCGCCGCCGTTACAATACAGCGGCCGTCCGTAAAACTATTTAAGGATTGGATCGACGACTGGTTGGAAATCGTTAAAAAGCCCAAAATCAAAGAGGTTACTTTCCTTAATTATCGCAACTACATCGATAAGCATATTATCCCGAAATTCGGGGATGCAGACGTGAAAAGCGTGATGTCGATAGATATTCAGCAATTTATCAATTCTTACGGAGAAAGCAGGACCGCACAACGCATTTATGAAGTAATGACCAGTTTTTATACATACGCCGAAAACGCGGGGATAATCGACCGTTCCCCCATGCGCGTCATCGGAAAGCCCCTGCATTATGTCGAGGAAAAAAAGCCCTTAACTTTGGCGGAAGAAAAAGCGTTTGTGGAAACGCTTTTTTCAAATTCCAATCCGTATCGATATGTTTTCGTCGTCATGCTTTACGCGGGGTTACGCCGTTCCGAAGTGAAAACGAGCGTAATTGATGAAAATTGGATCACGGTAAAATGCGCAAAGCAGCGCCGAGGACAGCCGGTAAAGTTCCGCAAAATACCCGTTTCGCCTATGTTACGTAAATTTTTCCCGATCGGCACGTTTCCAAACGTAGGCGATGACGTCTTGACGCGCGTATTCAAAAAAATTTGCCCGAATCATAATCTGCACGAGCTGCGGCACACCTTCAACTCTCGGGCCAGAGAGTGCGGCGTTCCGAAAGAACTTGTTCAAAAATGGTGCGGGCACAAGCCACCGAGCCGGGATGTAAACGAATCCGTTTATATGCATTATTCAGATGAATATCAGTTAAGGGAAATAAAAAAAGTAGAATATACTTACGAATAGCGCGGATTTAGTCCCAAATTCAGTCCCAAAAACTATTCAAAAGAATGCAGAATTAAAAAAGAAAAAGCACCTTTGCGATATAAAAACATATCACAAAGGTGCGATTTGGTGGAGACAAGGGGAGTCGAACCCCTGACCTCTTGAATGCCATTCAAGCGCTCTACCAACTGAGCTATGCCCCCGCTAAAAAATTAACGCTTGACGCGCAAGCGTTAATTTTCAATTTGGTGGAGATAAGGGGATTCGAACCCCTGGCCTATGCGTTGCGAACGCATCGCTCTACCAACTGAGCCATATCCCCGCCCCGTTAGCATTGTTATTTTACTACGACTTAAAAAAATAGTCAACCGTTTTGCGAAAAAAACAGTAAAATTGTTTGACAAATTTTTTGGAAAAGTGCATAATAGATACTGCGCGGAGGCATAGCTCAGTCGGTTAGAGCGCCTGCTTCACATGCAGGAGGTCGTAGGTTCGAGTCCTACTGTCTCTACCAAACCCGTGCCTGCCCTGTGCAGGCACTTTTTTTATGCGCGGCGAACGCCGCAAAAAGGAGAGATCCGATGGACTGCGTTATCTTCGATTTCGACGGCACGATCGCAAACACCGTTCCCCTGTGCGTGGAGGCGCTCCGCCGCGCCGTGCAGAACCTGACGGGAATAAAACCGACGGCGGAAAAAATCGAAAGCACGTTCGGCCCTTCGGAAGAAGGCACGCTCGCCGCGTTCGCGCCCGGCCGCGCAGACGAGGGAATGCAAATCTATCTCGGCATTTACAGGGAACTGCACCCCGTCCTCTGCCCCGCCCCCTTCGGCGGGCTGGAACAGGTGTTTTCCGTCCTGCGCGAAAAGGGAGTGAAAACCGCCCTCGTTACGGGAAAGAGCGCCCCCTCGCTCGCCATCGACCTCGAACTCTTCGGTATGCGGGATTTGTTCTGCCATATCGAAACGGGCAACCCCGCCCGCGCGGATAAACCCGTTTGCATCGCCCGCACGCTTTCGCGCCTGGGCGTTCTCCCCCAAAACGCCCTGTATGTCGGCGACACCGTGAGCGACATTTTTTCCGCAAGGGAATCGGGGATGCGGATCGCGTCCGCCGCCTGGGCGCCCACCGCAAACGCCGAAGAACTCGCGCGGCACCGCCCCGATCATCTCTTTTCCTCGGTCGGCGCGTTCGCCGTATGGCTGAAACAGACGATTTAAAACGCTCCGCCCCGCCCGTCTTCTGACGGGCGGGGCGTTTTTCTTTTGCCGGTTCAGCGGGGCTTATCCGCCACGAAGATCGCCGTGCTGCCGTTTTCGTAAACGGTTTCCGCGCGGAACCCCGCGGCGGAAAGCAGCCCGATCTGCCGCGCCTTCGTGAGCGGGATGTCGATATGCAGATACCCTTCCCGCACGTTTTTGCGGCGTTCGTAATCCTTGCGGCAGAGCTCTTCCTCCTCTTCGCAGCAGGCGACGTAATCGCATTCCACATACCGCCCTCCCTTTTTCAGGGCACGGAAGATCTTTCGGTAAAGTTCCCCTTTCTTTTCGCCGGGGAAGTGGTGCAGCGTTTCAAAGGAAAGCGCGGCGTCGAACGCCTCTTCCCCGAAGGGGACGGCAAAATAGTCGCCGCAGACGAGTTCGGGCGAATACGCGGCGTATTTTTTTCTCAGCTCGGAAAGCATTTCGGCGGAGAGGTCTATCCCCTTCACGCGCACGGCGGGAAAGCGGGCGTAAACCGAGCCGAGTTCCAGCCCCGTGCCGCAGCCGATATCGAGCAAAGACGCCGTTTCCCGCCCCAGATAATCGGCGATGTGCGCATATTCTTCCGCCCATCTGCCGAGATGCACGTTCTCATAAATCCCCAGCCGCTTTGCGAAAAAGGCGGACATCTCCTCCGCAGGGTCCGCCTGCGCGCGGCTTTCGGCAAGGGCGCTTAAATAGCGCTCTCTTTCCTCTTTTGTAAAAGGTTTGCTCTTCAACATCCCGTTTTCCCCTTTGCCCGTTCCGAAACGCGTCGCAACCGCGTTTGCGCATATTTTTTCCTCTTTGCAAAAGCGCGGAACTTTTTTTCGTTCCGCGCCGCAATTATTTCAGTTTTTTCAGAATATCCGTCGCCGCGGCGGGGAACCTGCCGAGCGCGTCCGGCCCCACGTTGAGCAGATAGTTGATGCCGCGCGAATTGAGGTGTTCTTTGATGCGCTTCACCTCCTCCGCGCTCTTCCAGTTCTGATCGTACGATTTATATCCCCAGGTATCGTTCAGGGTGGCGGGCGTTTCAAACAGCCCTTCTTTCATATACTCTTCGGGAATCTCGTTATCGCCCCAGCTGCGGTAATCGAATTTGTATTTATCCGTGCCGTCCTCGATGTTCCCGAGGCGGGAATTGATGAGGCAGTCCGGCTGATATTTCTTTACCAGATCGTAGAGCGCAACGGACTGCGCCTTGGAGATGCTCATAGGCGTATCGAACCAGATGAGGGCGAGATCGCCGTAATTTTTCACGAGTTCTTCCACCTGCGGATACATCTTGCGCTCAAAACATTCGGTGTAGTTTTTCTCCGCCGCGTTCGGGAAATCCCAGTCGTTGCACCAGGGCAGGCCGAGATTGTCGCCGCAGTCCGCCTCGTAGCCGCCGCCGTTTTTCTCGTGCCAGTCGAGCGCCTGGGAATAGTAAAGCCCGAGTTTGAAATTCTTCCGCGCGCAGGCGTTCGCCAGTTCCTCGATGAGATCCCTTTTGAAAGGCGA
This sequence comes from uncultured Clostridia bacterium, assembly GCA_944372565.1. Taxonomy (GTDB): domain Bacteria; phylum Bacillota; class Clostridia; order Christensenellales; family Borkfalkiaceae; genus UMGS775. The sequence goes on from CALVZR010000120.1 coordinate 27,362, forward strand.
AGCCTTCACGGACGTGAAATCGTCCGCCCTGGAATCGAAGAGGGCGAATCCCTCGTGATGCTTGGAGGTAACCACGAGATATTTCGCCCCGCAGTCCTCCGCAACGGAAACCCATTCGTCCGCATCGAAGTACAGCGGATCGAACGCGCCCGCCAGTTTTTCGTATTCGGCGTTCGGAATCCTGAAATAGGGCTGAATCCATTCTCCGATGAAGCTGCCCATCCTCTTGCCGCGGTATTCGCCGCCGAGCAGGGAGTACAGGCCGAAATGCACCATCAGCCCGAATTTCGCCTCTTTGAACCATTTCTGATTTTCACGCATTGCATTTTACCTCACTTGAACCTGAAATTTTTCACGCGCGAAATTTCGAGTTCCATCTCCTCCGCGCTCTTTGCCCGCACCCCGTTGAACGAGATGTTTTCGAACGAAATATCTTTGAATGCAAACCCTTCGTAAAACGAAACGATACGGCTCGCGGGGAAACAAGCCCCCTCTTCGACGTATGCGCGGATATTTTCAAAACGGACGTTTTCCACCGTGCCCCGCCGCGGATCGGCGAGCTGTTCTTCGGTGAACAGATACCGGTACATTTCCATATCCGTCATCGCGTAGTTGCCCACGGCGATGAGCGCGGGGCGCATCTGAGCGCCTTCCGCGTCGTACTCCGCGGGGGAAGTCTGCATTTTTTCGGGCAGCGCGCCCGCCTCGAATTCGGCGGAAACGTCCTTGAAAAGCACATCACGGATACGGGCGTAATTGCCCGCCTGCACGTCGAGCGCGGCGGCGGAATTGTGCACGAGGAAACAGTTTTCAAAAAAAATGCGCTCGTACGTTTCGCACGCCGTTTCCAGCCCGATTTCCAGCGTTCTGCCCCAGTCGCACCACAGCGTGCAGTTCTTTACCGAAATATCCGTTACGTTGCCTTCAAACTGTTCCACGGCTTTGAGGCAGACGGAGTCGTCGAAACTGCGCACGAAAGAGTTTTCGATCTTCACGCGGCGGCTGTTCATAATGTCGATGCCGTCCGTGTTGTACCGCCACTGCCCTACGATCTTCACGTTGTCCACAAAAATATCTTCGCATTCGTACATGGAAAAACACCAGTTTGCCGAATCGCGCAGAACGATGCCCTCCACCGAAACGTCTTTGCAGTTGTAAAGGCGGATATTGCCCTTCGTATAATCCTCGTAGCAGTGCGGGGCGATGCGCACCTCGTAGCTGCCGTCCAGCACGCCGCCGCCGTAAATTTTCACGTCCTTCGCGCCGTGCGCCAGGAGCGAACCGTACACGACGGCGCCGTTTTCGAGATACACGCGGTCTCCGTCTTTGAGACGGATGACCCCGGGGAAATGGATGCCCGCGCCGAAGAAGTACGTCGCGCCCTCTTTTTCATATGCGCGGGGCGCGTCCACGAAGACGTGCAGCGCCGCGTGCCGCCCGTACGGTTCAAAGACATAAGCGCCGCTTTGCTCTATCGTGAAAACGGCGGCGTTGCCGTCTTCCGCCACGGAAATATTTTTCTCCAGCGGACGGACGAGCGCGGGCGCGCGGAAGGTCTTTTTCGCCCCCGTCAGAACGGACGCGGGGCAATCGGACGGCGCGGGCGCGAATTTCACCTCGAAGCGCAGCGGCTCGTCCGCCGTAACGCGCACGAACGCCGCCGTTTCCGACTGATTGCGCGGGCGGGCGAACGCCACGCCCGTATCGTTATACCCGTTGTAGGGCACGGCCGAACAGCGCGCGTTATATACGGGGCATTCCTTTCCGTTCACGAACACCCGATAATCCTTGTTGAGCGGTTCCGCGAAATCCTTGATTGCGGGAACGCTGAAAAATTCCCTCATGGTTTTTTCTCCGTTTTTTAAAGGACCTCGATCCCGGCGAATTCGTTTTTCAATACGATCGCGCTCCCCGCCTCGACCTTTTTCCCCGCCACGATCATATTTTCGAGCGTTACGCGCGAAACGCGGCGGGTTTCGTCCTGCCCCAGCACCACGCCGCAGCCGTGCACGGGCGTGCGGCAGACGATGTTTTTCATCCCGATGTTTTCAATCGATTTTCCCACCGTGCTCGCATACGCCTCGGTAAAGCGGAAACTGAACGGGCGGCCGTATTCGATGCGGTCAATCTCGATGTCTTTCCAAAAAATGTTCCGTATAACGGCGTTATCCGCGGCGAAGATCGCCATCACGCCCTGATACAGTTCGTGGTATTCTTTATGTTCGAGCACGCGTATGTTTTCAAATACGATGTTTTCGTATATGTTTTCCGCCGCGGGGTCGGATTCCGGGCCGATGAGCATACTGTGGGCGCAGTCCCCCCAGAGGATGCAGTTTTTCATAGAAATGTCGCGGCAGTCCCCCGCGATCTCCCCCGCTTTCGCCTTTACGGAAATATTGTCGTCGTAATTGCGCAAAAAGCAGTTTTCTATGCGCACGTGCGAGGACGCGCAGATGTCCAGCCCGTCGCTGTTCCTGGCATAGCAGATCTGCTTTACGTTTTCGATCTTCACGTTTTCGCAGCCGATGCAGCAAAGCGTCCAGGAAGGGGAATCGAGCATAAACACGTCCTCGATCACGAGGTCTTTGCAATGTTTCGCGCAGAAGAGCATTTCGCGCGGCTTGGTATCGTCGTGCTCAAAATCCGAACCGCACAGCACGCCGTAGCCGCACACGCGGATGCCGTTTCCCTGCGCCTTCACCACGCCGCGCACATACGCGCCCTCTTCGAGATAGAGCGTTTGCCCTTCTTTTAATTCAATCACGCCCGCGTCGTGTTCGCCCTCGGGAAAGGCGATCACGTCCCCGCGCGGGGAATATTCCTTCTTCTGCTCCGCAAACACGTGCAGGTTGCCGAAAAGATCGCCGTCGAACTCCACGGAAAATTTCGCGGGCGCGGCGAGCGTGAGGCGCACTTCCCCGTTTTTGAAAACGAAATCCGTTTCGGGGCGCACGCGCGCGCTCTTTGCGGGAAAGTTCGGGCGCACGGTGATTTCGGCGGGCGCGGCGAAGTCGTGCGAAAAGAGGCACGCCCCCGCGTCCACGATGTCGAAATAGCGCTCTCCCCCGAAAAAATAAGCGTTTTTCACGGGGGCGCGCAGCACTTTCTTCTCTTCTCCGTTCACAAAAACGGAGTAGCGTTTCGTATAGATCTCTTTCATCTTTCTACTTTGAACGTAAGAATCTCAAAGGGTTTGAACGCCGCCCCGAACGCCCTGCCCGAAAGCGGGAGTTCTTCGATGACGTTTTCCATCAGGTCGCAGAGATACGCCTTTTTCGCGTCGAACCCGAGGTTGAAATGCGCGTTTGTCCGTTTGCCGAACGCTTCGTAAGCGCGCAGGACGATCGCGTTTCCGTCCTCCGCCCTCTTCACGGTTTCCATAATCACGCCCTCTTCCTCGGCGCACGCGAGGGAATAGCTTTCGGGCAAAACGCCGCCGTGTTTTCCGGTCTTTACGGCGCAGAGGGGCACATTGAAAACGTATGCCTCCCTTAAAACGCCCGCTTCCCTGTAATCGCCGATATGCGGGAGCAGCGCGCAGCCGAAGGTGTGCCGCCCTTTATCCGAATCGGGGTTGGGGTAGGTTGCCGCTTTGAGCAAAGACAGCGTCATCACGCCGTTTTTGACGGAATAGCCGTATTTGCAGTCGCTCAGCAGGCTCACGCCGTAGCCGTATTCGGAATAATCCGCAAACTTGTGTGCGCACACTTCGAACATAGCGGTATCCCAGCTGGTGTTGTTCGTGGCGTTCCGCCGCGCCGCGCCGAACTGGATGTCGTACGTCGCGTAATCCGAGCGGATATCCACGGGGAACTCGTTTTTCAAGAGGATGTGCTCTTCCTTCCAGTCCACGTCGAACAAAAAGTCGATGCGCGGCGAACGCGCGTGCAGTTTTATCGTTTCCGAGATCGTCGATTTGCCGAACGCATAGGTGATTTTCACGCCCGCGCTCTCCCCTTCCGAAACGATCTCCGCGCTCTGCACCTTATCCACGGGCCAGGGCTTGTCGCGGTAGTAATCGCTCAGCTCCCACGCGTCGTAATCGTAGGGATAATCTTCGTAGGCCACCAGCCCCGCGGGCGCGCTCAGCACTTCGCGGCGGGCGCGCTTGTCGTAAAGGGATACGATGCGGTACGTTTCATCGAAAGTGATCTCGTAGCAGTCGTTTTCCAGTTTCTTCCCGTCGCACACCGGCGCGGCGGCGGCACGGGGCTGCACGACTTTCCAGCCCTTGGCGGGCACGTTCTCCGCAAAGATCATCCCGTTTTCCGCCGCGGCATAGCCGCTGTAAACGAAGGAATGCGGGTTGAACACCACATAGCCGCCCTCCGTGTTCACCGCGGAAACGATGCTTTCCATCGCGCCGCGCGCGAGTTCGCCCACTTCCGAAAGGACGGCGGCATATTCCCTGTCGCACTGTTCGTAAACTTCCTTGATGGAAGAGCCGGGCAAAATATCGTGGAACTGGTTGTGCAGCACGATCTCCCAGTTTTTATCGAGCGCCCGCTTGGGATACGCCGCGTTTTGCAGCACGCCGTTCATCACCGAAAGCCACTCGGCGCTTTGCAGCAGGTATTCCGAACGGCGGTTGTTCTTTTTGTTGTTCGCCGCCGAAGTATATGTGCCGCGGTGATATTCGAAATACAGTTCGCCCGACCACACGGGGAATTTGTTCCCGTGCGCCTTCGCGCGCTCGGCAAAGCGGTCTAAAAAGGCGATCGCGTCGCCCGGTTCGGTCTTGGGGCAATTGGGGATACCGTAATTCATGCGGCGGATGTTTTCCAAAAACTCGCGGGAAGGTCCGCCGCCGCCGTCGCCCCAGCCGTAGGGCATCATCACCTCGTCGGTCATTTCCTTCTGCGCGAAACGCGCCACCGTGCCCGCAACCATCTTCGGTTCGGCAAAGCCTACGTACGTGCAGTAATTCACCGTTGGGTTTTTGGTCTTTTCCTGCGTGGTGATGAAATACGCGAGCACGCTCGTGCCGTCTATGCCCTTCCAGTAAAAGGAATCGTAGGGCATGCGGTTGGTGTCGTTCCAGGTGATTTTGGTGGTTACGAAATAATCCACACCGGATTTTTTGAGGATCTGCGGCAGCGCGGCGGAATAGCCGAACACGTCCGGCAGCCACAAAATGCGGTTATCCGCGCCGAATTCTTCTTTGAAAAAGCGCTTGCCAACGAGGATCTGCCGGACTAAACTTTCGCCGGAAGAGAGGTTGCAGTCCGCCTCCGTCCACATCGCGCCTTCGGGTTCCCATCTGCCCTCCTTCACGCGCTCTTTGAGCTTTTCGTAAAGATAAGGGCATTCTTCCTTGAACATCTGATAGAGCACGGGCTGGGAAGAAAAGAACTTGAATTCGGGGTACTTGTCCATCAAATCGAGCACGGTGGCAAACGAACGCTGCACCTTTTCGCGCGTTTGCGCGAGCGTCCAGAGCCAGGCGATATCGATATGCGTGTGGCCGACCATGCACACGCTCGCGCTCGCCCTGCCGCCGTATTTTTCGTAATATTCCTTTCTGAGATATTCCGAAGCCCGGTCCAGGCTCTCTTCGTACGCCGCGGAATGCACTTCGCGGAAATCCACGAGGTCTATCGCGCGGTTGAGCGCGAGCATGGTATCGGCGTATTCCTTGCTTTCGGGGTCGGAATAGGAAAGCACGGTAGCGGGAACTTCGAGGTCGAACGCGAGGCGTTCGGACTTCTCGCACACCTCTTCGAGGACGGCGAAGAGCGAAAGGCGGGCGTCTATCTTCTGCCCGCTGTACGCGTAGAGCATCACATCGCAGTCCTTATCGAGATAAACGTGCGTGTGGTTGGTATCCAGCCCCTGTTTAAGGCGGCCGTCTATATACGCCATGAGCTGCGGATTGACCGCGTCCCACCCGCCGAGGTTGGTATTGATCTTCAAACGGTAAACCCCTTTCTTTTCGGGAAGGGTCACATGGAAGGAAAACCAGGCGTGGCTGTCCCACGCGCCGCCCCAGGTGTCGTGTTCGCCGAAGGGGACGAAATCCTTCGTATCGGGCAGTTCGGAGCCCGATTTATAGCCGCAGGGGCAGTATTTTACCCCAGATACAGGTATAGCCTGCTTTACGGTATATTCGCGAAGCAGGCTAATGTACTTTCCCAATCTTTCTGAATAATGCATTGCGGTTGATCCTTATCGATTTTTTACTTCATTATAAAGGATAAAAATGTCGTTGTCAATCCCTTTTTTTCCGCGGAAGAAACTTTTTCTTCCGCGGAAGGGAAAAGGATTTTCGATTGATCTTTTACTGCTGATTCCACTCCTGCACGGTGCCGGTGCCGCCTTTCGCAAACTGAATGGTCGTATCGTTGCTGTATGCAGTACAATTCGTGAACACGGGCGTATATCCCGTCATATCGCCGAATGCGGAAACTTCTGTTACCGGACGGGGAGAACCGTTATACGTGTCCGTATTAATGTCTTCCGGAATATTTACATAAACAGTAACATCCATAAAAGAACTTGCTTGCAAATTGCTCGTCAATGCGCCGCCGGACCAATTGATATCCATACTTTGTGCAGTATATAACGTCCACGTTGTTGAAAGGGTTACGGTCGCTTGAATATTTTGCAACACGCTGTTTCCGGTGATCACCCAACCGAACACGCCGCCCCAGGTGCCTACCGTACCTTCAATGACGATATCCTTCACGGCAGCGCCGTCGAGCCCCTGGAACAAACGGCTCTGCAAATTACTGAGCGTATGGCCGTTTCCGTCAAAAACGCCGCTGAAATTACTTGCATGATAGATTACAGTCTGTTCAAAATTGGATGTGAGCGCAATATCGTTTGCTAACATATACCATTTCGAATAATAAGACGGATCCGCATACATCGCCGTAAAATCATCGGTTGTGCTCAAAAAGCTATCGTAAACCGTAATATCAAACACATGCAGCTGTCCGTCGGAAACAGCGTAAATGAACACGTTTCCGTGCGCAACGGCAGTAACAAGCCCCGTTTCGCTTACCGTGGCGATTTCGGGATTTGCGGAGGTGTAGGAAACTTCCGTCCCCTCCACGGAGAGCTGCGCGGTATTCGTCTGCCCTGCCGTTACGCTCAGGTTTTCAAAAGGCGTTTGCTGCACGGTGCCCGTGGAGTTCACAAGTTGCGAACTCTGCACGCCCGCCGCGAAATTCACCCGTGTATCACTGCTGTATGCAACGCAGTTTTCAAAGGTAACGACGCCGTTTTGCGAAAGAGAAACCATACCGAAAGCCGACATCATCTCTACCGTAAAGGTATTTCCCGAAGTATCCGTGGAGATCAATTGATTATCGGGGATATTCACATAAACCGTTACGTTGCGGAGCGTGCCGTTGTTTATGATATTGTAAACCCCGCCCGCGGCTCTCGTAAACCAACTCACCGCGTCGCCGTTTGCCACCGTCTGCGTTATTTTCACGCTTACGGTCACATTTTCCACAAGACCGCCCGCCATGGAATCGCCGAGCACACCTGCCCAAGCGTCCACCGCGGCGCTCTCGATATTCAGGTTGCGTATAATGCCCCCTTCGACCATGTTGACCATCAAGCGGTGTGTCAGCCCGCGAAGCGTATAACCGCCCCCGTCGAACACGCCGGCAAATCCGTGCGATGCATCGTAAATCACTCTGGATTCATAATCGGTAGTCAGCGTAACATCCGCCGTCATCTTATACCAATTATCGAAATAAACGGGATTTTCCGCCGTTCCCGCGGGAAGTCCCGCCAACGTTTCGTACATCGTACCGAAATCGGCGTCGTTTGTCAGGAACATGTCGTACACCGTCACGGTGAAATCGCAGGTAAATCCCCTGTACGAAGCGGTGATTACCGCTTCTCCGTGCCCCACGGCTGTGATGTTACCGTTGTCGTCCACCGTGGCGATCTCGTCGTCGGAAGAGCTCCACGCGATACCCGAAACGACAGGCTCGCCGTTATCTTCCGCGTTCACCGCGGCTTGCGCCGTACCCGTCTGCCCGGAAGTTAAACTCAAATCGAATTCGGTAGCGGAAGTCGCCTCCATGCTCACGTCTGCGGGCATATAGTACAGTTTGAGCACCAACGCCCCGTCGAGCGTAACGACGCCGCTCGTCACGTTGCCCGAATAGCCCTCGTTGAAAGCGTAGCCTTCGATCTCGATGGGCTCCGCAGTCACGGTCTTGTTATAAAGACCGCTCAGCACCTGCGCTTCGCCGTACAGTTCATATCCCGAATCGCCGTAGATATAATGTTCTACCGTATAATTTGCGTTCCATGCCTGCACGGTGCCGTTATCTTCGCCGAGCGTGAACTGAATGGAGGTATCATTGCTGTATGCCGCGCAGTTCGTGAACGTCGCCGCGCCTACATGATCGGTCACATTACCGAACGCGGAGATCTCGGAAACAGGACGAGTAATGCCTTCCGGATAAGTCGTCGTGATAATATCTGCCGGGATATCCGTATAAACTGTAACGTTTGTAAAGGTTCCGCTGTAAATATAGTTTGCCAAAGCACCTAACGGTCTGCTGGTATAATTCGTCGTGTGGTAATTCCCGTAAGAAGTTAAAAGAGTAAGTCTAACTTCCACATCTTCGATTATGCTGTTTTCAATCGAATCGCCGAACAGCCCGGACCAAGAACTCATCGAACCGTTGACTTTCAAATTGCGGATCGTTGCTCCGTTCAAACCGTTGAAAATACGGCTGCCAACGTTATTTAGCGTATATCCGCCGCCGTCAAACACTCCGTTAAATGCAACGATGGGACGATTCGTCGCAATAACGACTTCCTGCACGCCCCACGTGGGATCGGTGATCGTGATATTATCTTTCATCAAATACCAGGAATCTTCATAACCCCATTTGAATGCATCTTCGCTGCCGACATTACTGTACATGGAAAGGAAGTCCGCCTCGGTTATGATATACCGCGTATATACCGTTACTTCAAAGGCATACGCCGCGCCCATATAGTTCGCGCGGATATACGTCTTGCCGCCTTTCAGTCCGGTAACGAGCCCGCTTGCGTTTACGGATGCAATCGCATCGTCGTCGCTCGTCCATACGATCGTCGCGTTGTCCACGGGCGAGTCTCCGCGCATTGCCTTTGCGGAAAGCTGCCAGGTATTGCCCTGTTCCTCCGCCGCCGAAAGCACTTCGCTCGTTTCGCCCATATCCGTGACGATCTCCAGATCGTTCCAGGTATAATACAGTTTGAGCACGAGCGTTCCTTCAAGATCCACAACGCCGCTCTTTACGTTCATGCCGTATTCGGAGGCGAATACCAAGCCGTCTATCGCCATTTCTTCGGCGGTAGCCGTCTTATTATACAGCCCCTGCAGTTCTTCGGTTTTCTGCAAAGTGAAATCTGTTCCGTCCTCGTTGGGGACATAGTGTTCCACTTTGTAATCGCCATACCAGCCCTGCACCGCACCCGTGCAGTTCACGAACTGGTTTTCCTGCGCGCCCGCTGCGAACTGGATAGAAGTGTCGTTCGCAAAAACGGAACAGTTTTCAAAAGTCGCAGTGCCGCTGCCGTTCCCGAATGCGGAAATCCCCGCCACATCGAAATACTGCGCTACGTCGGTATTCGGGAATTGGTTGATATTGTCGGGAATATCGACATAAAGCGTTACGTTCCTGAGAGTGCCTCCCTCCGCATAATTGAACAAAGCGCCGGCGGCCCTTCTAAAATACTGCCCGGCTAACGCCGTATTTGCGGATTCTGTCTGTTTTAGCGTAACCGTCGCTTCCACGTTTTCCACAAGTCCATCTGACATGAAGTCTCCGAACACGCCGCCCCACAGCTGCAATGCGGCATTTAATTTCAGGTTGCGTATCGTTCCGCCGTTCAGACCGGAAAACAGCCGTACCTGTACGCCGTTTATCGTATGTCCGCCGCCGTCCAGCACGCCCTCAAACTGCGGTTCGCCGAAAATCGTCTGTACCTGATAATCTGCATTGTGATCGTCCGTAAACGTGATATCGTCTGTCAGCAGATACCAGCCCGTAAGGTCTTTTTCGGTGACATTGTAAAGACCGTCTCCCACGTTTTCCACGTCATACATGTCTGTATAGATCGCCCCGAATTCATCCGCCGTGGCAATATAATTCGTCCACACCGTCACTTCGCAGGAAACGCTGCCGATGTCGTAAGACGCGGTGATCGTTGCCGTGCCGTGTCCGACCGCCGTAACGACGCCGTTTTCGTTTACCGTGGCGACCGTTTCATCGGAAGAACTCCACACGATCTCGCCCGCGGGGATATCGGTTTCGCCGTCGTCCGTCGTTTCCTTCACCGTAGCGGTGATCGTGACGGTTTTATCCTCGTCGTCCGCGGAAAGCGAAAGATCCTCTTCGTCCGAAGAGATCTCAAACGAGAGATCGCGCAGCACGGTTACGGTGAACGTTGCCAAAACGGGATCGCCATCTTCGGGCGTATAGGTGACCGTGATGGTCGCCTGCCCTGCGCTCACCGCCGTCACTTCGCCCGTCGTTTCGTTTACCGCGGCGATCTCGGGAGCGGAAGAGGAGAAGGAAAACGTTGCGCCCTCCACGCGGTCGCTGCCGTATTTCAGAACGGGGCGGATGGTATAGGCATCCTCCCGCTCGAGGTTGACGCCCGCGCCGTCCTCTTCAAAGCTCAGCGAATAGGTGCCGTCGAGCGAAGTGTCGCGTTCCACGCGGACGGTCACGCTCGCGCTCTGCCCTTCCGCGCTCGCCGTGATCACCGCGGAGCCTTCCGCCACCGCAGTGACCAGCCCCGTAGCGCTCACCGTGGCGTTCGCCTCCGAAGAGGAACTCCACGTAACGGTTTCGCTGCTGTTCGTGTTCACTTCGAGCTGGAGGGTTTCGCCCTCTGTCAAAGTGCGTTCCGCCGCGCCCTCGATCGAAATGGTGATCGGGGTGCGGTTGTCGTTGCACGCCGCCGCGCCGACCGCACACGCGATCACCAGCGACAGCAGTACGTAAAGTAATTTTTTCATCTACCTCCCTCCTTGATTAAAGATTCTCAAGTATCTTTTCTCCGCCTCTCCGCCGCTGCGGGAAAAGGCGGTTTTTTCAGCAGATTTCGAGGAAATCCCCCTCGTTGTAAACGAGAATGCCGCTCGCCTTGCAATCCGCCTTGAACCGCTCGATCTTGCGCGGCAGTTCGCTGCCGTAGTCGTTGCCGTAAACGGCGAGCAGGATGGAGCGCACGGACAGGCTGTCCTTGGTAAGGCGCGGGCGGAGCAGCACGTATTTATCCCATTCCGCGGCGCGCAGCAGTTCGAGTTTGGCGCGGGCATCGTTCAAAACGCTCATGCAATAGGTGAGGAATTCTTTTGGCCAGAATTCGCGCAGGTTCCAGCAGGAAGAATCCCCCGCCCCCGTGCGCGCGCCCTCGCCGAGCGCCTCTTCGATGAAATCCCAGCGGGAACGGATAAGTTCCCAATAGTGTTTCATGTGCGGCGCGATGTCTTTATAATAGTTTTCGAAAAACTCGTCCGTCAGCTCTTCCTGGCTCTGATCAAGATTCCATAAAAGCTGCGACTGCAAAAACTGCCTCAATTCTTCAAAGCACGGCGTGGGCGAGTTGTGCGAGCCCTGATCGAAGATAAAGCTCACGCCCAGATCGCGCAGAATGGTGTAATTCTTTTTCATGGTGCCCCAGTTGTTGAAATTGATGAGATAATTGTCGAAGTTGGTGCAATACGTCCATACGTGCAAATTTTTCGCCACGGCGTGCCAGCCTTCAAAGTTTTCCGCCGTGCGGAGATTGTATTTTTTATCCGTATATTCCTTGGAATACACGCAGGAAAAGGGCACGACCATCACCGCGAGGTTGTCTTCCGCCACCACGCCGTCGCACGCGGGAACGAGGTTCCCCTGCCCGTCCTTTTTCACGGGGGGCGTGCTCGTCGCGTTGTAGGCGAAGGTAACCAGCGTGAGCGGGCGGTGCGGATCGGTTTCTTTCAGCCAGGCGCCGATTTCGCGCGCCACCTTATTGGCGAAGCGCATCATCACCGCGGCGGGGCTGCCGGTCTCTTTCACGAGCGCCTTACAGCGTTCGCATCCGCAGAACCCGAAATTGTCTTCCTGGCCGATCATCACGTAATGCCCGGGGGTTTTTGCGATGATCTCTTTCAGATTTTCGATGAACTGCGCCGTCATCTCCTCGTTCGTGAGGCAGAGGTTCATGCCGTCCGGGCTGTACCAGTCGGGATGTTCGGCAAAATATTTTTCCTTCGGCAGAATGAGGAAGTACGTGTGCGCGGACAAAATCCAGTCCGAATAGAGGTTGCGCCCGAGCTTTAAGCGGGCGGCGTGCTCCTTGTTGCCCTCGCATTCGAATTTGTACGTGGACCAGAAGCCCAGGCTTCTCGCCGCGATGTCCGGCTTTTCGAAAACTTCCGTTTTGTAAAGCGGGTAGCTTTCGGCTTTCTCTATGGCGATCTCCGTCTTGGCGTAGTACCGATAGCCGAAGTGGATGCGGCAGAATTCGTACACGCCGAAATAGGTGCCGCGCTGAAAGCCGAAGATATACACGTCGTTCCCCTCCGTGCGGATTTTATATCCGTCGTACGAGAAGGTTTCAAACGTCGGCTTTTCGCCCAGCTTTTCCAGCGCTTTCGTATAGCCGAGGAAAATCCTGCAATCTTTCGCGGCGAGGTCGTTTTCCGGAACGACTTCGGGCTTCACTCCCGCCGCCATATCGAAAATCCGGCAAAGTTCGCCCGCGGCGAACGTTTCGTATTCCGTCGGCTCCTGCGGCAAAACGACGGTATATGCCGTTTTGCCGCGTTCCGCCAGGACGGTATTTGTCTTTTCAGTCGTTTTCTTTATGACCATACGGAATCCCAGTTGCTCCCTTCGCTCGCCATCGTGATACCGTAAGAATAGCAGTCGTTCACGAATTCGTTGCGCGCGGCGTTGATATCCGCGAAGTTGCCCGAATGATAGGTAAGTTCGCAGAAACGGATCCAAAGCCCCTCTTTTTCGATGCGGGACACGAGCGTTTCATAGAGCGCGCTGTCCGTCGATTCGAGCGGTTTCACCGCTTCCAGGGCCTCGTCCAGCTTGTCGAGCATGCGCTCGAGCAGCAGATAATCCCAGTTGTTCGCGTTCATGATATAATTGCCGTTGGACATCACCGAAGCGCCGCTCTCCACGAGTTTCATCAGGTGGTTGACGTACATTTCAAAGAGCTCCTTCATCTTCGGAGCGGCGTCTTTATAATACGCGTTCATGAACTCGTCGATGAGTTCGCCCGTCGAAAGCGAGGTATCCCGCGCGAGGGCGGACATCACGAACAGGCGCATTTCCGTAAAGGTGGCGGTGTTCGTGTTGTGGCTGCCCTGTTCCACCACGTAGTTCACGCCGTATTGCGAAAGCGTTTCGTAGTTGGTCTTCATGGTCCCCCAGTTGAAAAGGGGTTCCATGTAGTTATCGAAGTTGGTGGAATACTGCCAGATGGTGATATCGTCGGTAACCAGGCTCCATCCTTCCAGCATGGACATCACGCTGGCGTTTTCATAATAGGGAACGGCATAGTCCACCGAGTTGATCACGAACATCACCGAAAGGTTATCCGCCGCCTTGACCGAATCGCTCACGAGCACCTGATTGCCGTTCACGTCCGTCTTTGTCGGCGGGTTTTTGGTGTGGTTGTATGCGAACGTCATGAAATGCACGCCGCGTTCGGGATAATTTTCTTCCAGCCACGCGTTCACGCGCTCCACCACCTCGTTGGTGAATTCCATCATCACCGCGCTCGAAGAACCCAATCTCTCGATCTCGGCCTTACAGGATGAGCAATCGCAGAACCCGAAGTTATCTTCCTGCCCGAGCATGAAATAATTGCGCGTTTCGTCTTCCTCGATGAGCGTTTCCACCCGTTTCACGAATTCGTCCACCATTTCGTCGCTCCGCGTGAGGCAGAGGTTGGGGCCGGCAACGGGGTTGCCGTCCTCGTCCGTGGCGGGGCTGTACCAATCCTCATGATCTGCAAAATACGTGGCCGGCGGCAGGATTTTGAAGTACGTATGGGCGTACATATCGGAGATCCAGCTCTGATAGTAGTTGATGGAGCGCAGCCGTCTCGTGTACTGCATACCGTTGTTGAGTTCGCCGTACATGAAAGCCATGTTGTCGATATCCGGCACGTTGCAATATCCCGTGAAGTTTAGAAGATTGGCGCTCGTAACGGTATCGATGGCGATCTCGTCTTCCGCATAGAAACGGTAGTTGAAGGTGAAATCGAGGAAGTCGTACACGGCGTTGACGTCGCCGAAAGAGGTGTCTCCGAAGAGATACACGTTGCTTCCCGAAGTCTGCAAACAGCTGCCCGTATCCTTGAGATCTGCCGAAGCCTCAATGTTCGCGTTTTTCCGCATTTCGGTATCGCCGATGACGATCAGCCGCTCGGTTTTGGCCACGTCGGATTCCTCGTAAACCGCGAGGGTCGCGCCCGTCGCTTCGCGGAAGAAATACACGAGTTCGTTTGCGGCGAACACCGTTTTGTCGTCCGCGTCGTCGGGAATGACGATGCTGTAATCCGTGCTCTGATTCTGCGCGAGAACGTATTCGGTTTTTTCGAAGGTCGGGCGGGTGCTGCCTTCTTCTTCCTGATGATTGTTGCAGGAAGCGCTCACCGCCCCCGCCGCCATCGCAATCGCGAGGACGGCGACGATCAGGATTTTATACAAAGCTTTTTTCATCTCTCTCCTCCTCAGCGGACCTCGATGACGATATCCAGATAAGCGGTATTGTAATCGGGATCCTGCGCGTAAATGCGCACGGTATAAGTGCCTGCTTTTTCAAACGTGTATGCGCCGTTATCGAGCGAAGCGTGCACGTAATCGGGGTCGATCACGTAAACCGTGGTGTAGATCTCGGCCGCCGTGAACCGGCTGCCCTCCACGTGGAAGGACGGCGCGGTGAACGTATCGCCCACTCTCCTCGACGTGTTCACGTTTCCGTCCAGAACGACGGAAAGCTGCTCGTTGCTCACGCAATAGACGGGATACGTCTGATTGCGCCTCTTGCCCGCAGAACCCTGCAGCGTATAGACGATGCGGTAGGTGCCGTACTGATCGATGGTGATCGTCCTGTCGGTATCCGCAGCCACGCTGTCGAAGAGTACGGTGCCGTCCGGCGCGGTGACCGAGAGGGTCATCGTCACGGAGCCGAGCACGTCGGACGCATTCGCGGAATAGACGGTAACGGTTTCGCCGTAATCGGCGAGCGGGGAGTATTCCCCGTTCAGACCGAGCATCGGGCGGATGAAGTCCTCGATCGTGGAGTTGTAAAACGCCTGGTTGTTCCCGAGGCTGGAAACGAATACGTCCGCATTGCCGCTCACTTCGCCCGTCTCTATCGTGATGTTCACAAATCCGCTCGGGAACCCGTTGAACGCGCTGCCGTCCGGCATGTTGCGCACGTAGCCGATGTTGAGGTTGGCTTCCGTTTCGGCGTCCGCGGAAACGAGATACTGCGTGCTGTCGTTATAGCTGATGCGGAAGATGCCGTCGGTGCCGTTGCCGTTCAGATCGCCGCTCACGTCGTATTCGGTATCCGTGCCCGCGATGCGGAGTTTACTCTGATCGCCGTTGGCGGTGAAGATAAATTCCACGTAGATCGAGCTGTCCAAACTGTCCGTCAGGCGGACGGTCACGCTGTCCGCGCCGCCGCGCATATAGAAGTTGACCGTCGCGTTGCCCGCGATCATCGGGCGGACGTATTGCAGCGTGGCGCCCGATCCCGCCGTGCGGTAAACGAGGGGTTTCGCCCCGTCCTCTTCGGCGGCGGGCTCGTCGATCACTTCGTAATCTTCCCCGTAGAAGAAACGGGAAAGTACATAGCCGGGATATCCTTCTTCCGTCGTGCCGTTGAGGTTGACCACCCAGACGTCGTAGGAAACGCTGTCGCTCCCCTCCGCGCCCGCGGCGGTATAGGTGACCGTCATCGGCAGCCCCGCGGTGTTCTCGTCCTCGATGACGGGCGTGAACGTGCGGTCCGCGCCGAGCACGGTGTCTTCGCCGTTGAAATTGACGGAGATGCTCACCGTTGCGGGCGCGGCGGAGCCGCTGCTGTAATCGGTTGCGGTGAGTTCGGGCAGGGTGATCGCCTCGCCGGCGACCGCCACCGCGGGAACGTCCACCGTGCCGAACACGGGCGTGTTGTTATCCTTCACCGTGAGTTCGAAGTCCGCCGTGAGCGTGCGCCCGATATAGTCCGTGCCCTTCACGGAATAAAGATAGGGGCCCGTCTTTTCGGGAACGAAGGTCAGTCCGTTCAATTCCACAGGGTTGCCGTCCGGATCGGTGAGCGTGCTCTCCACCGTCACGTTGCCGTGCGCGGAGCGCGCCGTGAGTTCGGGGAGCGTATAGCTCAGACCCACGGCGACGGTGCCGCTCTCCTCTGCGAGCGAGAACGTAAATTCACCCGCCTCTGCAAGCGCCGTTACGGTGTAGGAAACCGAGCTCGCGTTGCCGGAAGCGTCCGTCGAGGAATACACCAGCGTGTATTCTCCCGCAACGGACGGCGTAAACGACCCGTTACTCATCGAAACCGCCACGTTGACGCCGTTGACCTTGCGGTAAACGTTCACTTTCACGTCCTTCTCGCCGTCCACCACGTCGTAAGCGGTGGCGGGGAACGCCGGATAGGGATGCCCCACCGCGGCGGCGGGCAGTTCTTCATAATCGCCCAGATCCACGGTGATCTCGGGACCTTCGGTATCGGAAAGCACGGGCGAATCCATGGAAACGCCGTCGATCTCCTTGATCATGAAGGTCGCCGTGGATTCGAGCACTTCCTTGGTTTCCATCGTTAAGACGGCGGTGCCGTTGGTGAAGCCTTCGAAAGCCTCGTCGAAATACAGCGGGTTATCGAGGTCGATGACCATCACGCCGTTGGCGTACACCGCCTTGGTCGCGTTGTCGTAGGAAAGTTTCACGGTATCCACGTATTTCGTAAAGCCGTGGTTGATCATCGTGCCCCAGTTGTCCTGATCGTAAAGCGCCTCGCCGCGCAGTCCTTTGAGGATCTGCCCGTTCGCGCTCGCCTTCACGTCGGACATGTTGTCCATATCGAGGTCGTTTCTCACCTCGATGGTGATATAATTGTTCGGATCTTCGGTGTCCGTGAGGGTGATCTGCACCTTCCTCGTTTCTATCGTCCCCCACGTTTCGGGAGGCCGGGAGAGGACATGCCGCCTTATCCGGGCACGCTGCTTCAGATCGGATCGCGCGGGGAAGCCGTGCGCTTCATGCAGAACCGCCTGCGTGAGATCTCCATCTAC
>CALVZR010000121.1 GCA_944372565.1 uncultured Clostridia bacterium
CCACGAGCCCGCATTCCTCTTCGAGTTCGCGCACGGCGGCGGCTTTTGGGTCCTCCCCCTTTTCCAGTTTGCCCGCGGGGATCTCGTACAGCGTTTCCCCCACCGCGTAGCGGAACTGTTTCACGAAAAGCACCTTGCCGTCCTTCGCCGCGAGCACGCAGCTCCCGCCGTTGTGCAGAACGACTTCCCGCTTGCTCGTCTTCCCGTTGGGGAGAAGGACTTCGTCGCATTTGAGCGAGAGGATCTTCCCGCGATACACCACGTTTTCTTTGAGCGTCTTTTCCGTAAAATCCATATCAGATGAGTTTTCCTTCTTTGAGAATTTTTGCGATCTTCACCGCGTTGAGATCGGGCTTTTTGAGGTTTTCGCACATGAACATATATCCCGCGAAAGCCGCTTTGATGCGTTCCTTGTCGCTCTCTTCCAAAGCGGAGAGGAAACCGCCGAGCACTTCGAGCGCATAGGCGAGTTTGTTTTCCTCCATGCCGGAGGAGAGCAGGGCGCTTTTATCCTTTTCCGCGAGTTTCCGCACGACGGAGAGCACCTCTTCGTCCACCGCGGACTCCGCGGGAAGGGTGCGCGCCTTCATCGCGCCTTTTTGGAAAAACTGCCCGTCGGAAGGCGATTCTTTCAGCCCGTCGAAGATGAGTTTCACCGCGTTGCGGAAGGGCTTTACGAACTGCCCCGTGAACGCCGCGTACGAGCCGAACACGCTGCCGTCGCCGTAAAAGAAGGTCTTCATGAACGCGCCGAGGTCGATCTCCCCCGCGTCGATCTTCACGAGCACGGTGAACACCAGCGCCAGCATGTCCTTCGTGACGGGGGGCGCGTGGTATTCCGCGCTCTGCGGGTCGTTTTCGGAAACCGAAAAACTTTCCGTAAAGGTCTTTTCGAAATCGAAACCCTTGAGGCAGCTCCCCATAAGCTGCAAAACGGAAGGCGAAAGCACCGCCGCTTTGAGCATTCCCGCGAGGCGGGCGTCCGCAAAGATGTATTTCGATTCGATGAGTTCGTCCGTCTTTTCGATAAATTCTTCCGCGCCGTTCATTGCGTTTTCCTCCTGTCCGCCCCGCACCGTCCGTGCGGGGCAACTTCTTTGCCTATTATAACACACATTTAAAAAATCCGCCAGAATTTTACGAATTATTTGAAAATTTTAGCGAATTGTGTTTACAAAACCGGATTTTATGATATAATGATTGCATAACGGGTTGAGGTAAGGGTATGCAGGTCAAGGGCGATTCTTCTTTAAACAAATTAATCATTCTGTTCGTTTTCGACAAAATGGAGGTCCCTTTGTCCGAAAATACGCTGCTCGATATGTGCTGTTCTTCCAATAACTGGATCGCGTACATGGACTGCCAGCCCATTCTGGCGCAGCTTCTGGAACACGGGTTTATCTACGAGATCTCCTCTTCCGGGGAGCCGATGTACACCATCACGCCGGACGGCAGGGTGTGCCTTGCGAACTTTTTCGTGAAGATCCCCGCCAGCACGCGGGAGGAAATTTCCCAGTTCGTGAAGACCAACCGCATCAAATACCGCCGCAAACAGGAATGCGTGGCGGACTATTATATGAATAAGGACGGTACATACACGGTTTATCTGAAAATCATAGAGCCCATCCAGCCCCTGCTGGAACTCAAATTCGTGGTGCCCAACCGCCAGGCGGCGAAGGACATCTACAAGAAGTGGGAGGAAAAGGCGGCAAACCTCTATTCCCTCATTTACGACAATCTGGTCGATTAAAAACGAGAACTGCGACAAGGAGGACGAAAAGAAATGCAAACTTACATTACGAAAGGAACGTGCTCGCGCCAGATCATTTACGACGTGACGCCCGATTACAAGGTGACGGGCGTGAAATTCATAGGCGGATGCTCGGGCAATCTGCAGGCGGTTTCCCGCCTGGTGGAGGGCAAGGACGTGGACGAGGTGATCGACATTCTCAAAGGCATCAAGTGCAGGAGCAACACCTCCTGCGGCGACCAGTTTGCGCTCGCGCTCATCGAATATAAGCAAAGACATCCGAGGCAGTAACGAGAAACGTTTAAGCCGCCCCGCGTCCAATCGGCGCGGGGCGGCTTTTTCTTTTCCGTCCGCATAAAAAAAGCGGAACAAAACGCGTTTCGTTTCCTCCGCTTTCACGCGCCCCGGCGCGTTTTTTTATTCCTCGTCTATCTTTTTGAGAAGGTCCTCTTCCTCGTCCTCTTCCCCCGCGGGACGCGCGGGGCGCACGATCTCGTCAGGCGCGAGGTAATATTTTTTGCCCGTCGTGGTGTACTGGCTCACGAAACGGAAACAGATCAGGATCAGCGTGGTGAGCGGGAAGGTGAGGAGCAGCCCGGTAAAGACCGTGAAGAGCCCCACCGACACGTTGGCGTAAAGCATGATGATGTTGATGGTAACGTAGTTGTTGAATTTCCGCAAAAAATCCCGCCGCGGCACTTTCACGCTCTCGCGGAACGCCTTGTCCGACGCCATGTGATCCGCCACGATGTTGGGCATAAAGTCCGACATGAACACCTGTTTCACCGAAATGAGCAGAATGAACACGAGCACCGAAAGGAAGAGCGAAACCGGTCCCACGGGGATGAGCCAGAAGAAGAACACGCAGAGCGAAATCGCCGCCACATAGAAGATGAGCGAAATCGCCACGTCGATGAGCGAATACAGACTCGCCTTGCCGAGATTCTTGAAAACGCCCACCGTAAAGCCCGTTTCCGTGAGGGAGGACATATAGTCGTTCACCACCTGCCCCAGCGCGAAATCCGCGATGTTGTTGAAGAACATCGCCGCGAAGTAAAACGCCGCGATGCACCCCGCAAGCCCCGCGATCTTCCAGCCGTTTTCCCCGATATACGCCGTAAACGCCGAAAGGTCGGAGGAAAAAGCGGCCTGCGCCTCCGAAAATTCCATTTCGGGCACGAAAATGGATTTGAGCACGTCGCCGAAAGAATAGATCAGCTTGTCGAGGCTGCTCGCCTCGATGAGATACTCGAAATTCGGCAGCAGCACGAACACCGCCGCAACCCCCACCACCGCAAACACGATGAGTTTATACAATAATACCTTGAACGTCGCCCCGAAATTCGCGAAAATCAGTTTGATCGCGTTTTTTAATCTCATGATTTTTTATCCCCTTTGCGTCCGCGGTCCTTTTTATTCGGGCGCAGTTTCAGATATTCGATGAGCAGCACCGCCCCGATGGCGATGGCAGCCGCGCCCGCGGCGCAAAAGAAGATAAGGGAAAAAACCGGGTTTCCCAGAAGCAGACAGATCGCCCCGCCGGCAAGAAGAAGGATGATCGCGGCGCAGAAAAGCGCGATTGCCATAAATCCGTTATTCTTCACGGCGTTTCTCCATCACGAGGGTGAAAGGCCCGTCGTTTACCTGTTCTATTTTCATATCCGCGCCGAACACGCCCTTCTTTACGGGAGCGTTTCTGCCCAGCGCTTCCGCGGCGTATAAATACAGCGTTTCCGCCTTTGCGGGGTCCTCCGCCTCGGTAAATCCCGGCCGGTTGCCGCGGGAGGTATCCGCATACAGCGTGAACTGCGAAACGAAGAGGATTTCCCCCTTCACGTCCGCAAGGGAAAGATTGGTTTTGCCGTTTTCGTCTTCGAATATGCGGAGCGCGGGGATCTTCCTGGCGAAATACTCCGCCTCCTCTTCCCCGTCGCCCTTTGCGACGCCGAAGTAAACGACCAGCCCCTTCCCGATTTCGGAAACCACGTTCCCGTCCACGCTCAGTTTTGCGCGCAGCACGCGCTGAATCACAGCTTTCATCGCTTTTTGTCCGTCCTTTTCTAAATGATACCAAAAAAACGCCGCGAATGCAATGATTTTTACCGAATTTTCCGCAAAAACGCCCTCGTTTTTAGCCGATTGTTGACAAAACCCCGCGCGGC
>CALVZR010000122.1 GCA_944372565.1 uncultured Clostridia bacterium
TTAAAACGCGCCTATATTGCGTTATTTCGCATATTCGCGCACGATCTCCCGCATCGCGTCCAGCTTGCCGTAAACGCTGTCCGCCAGCGCGAGCTGGCATTTGGCGCGGTCGAGATTGTGCCCGGGGTAGTTGGTGGAAAAATACGTATCCCCGTTCAGGTAATCGGTTAAAAAGCGCACGGCGAGTTCCACGGTCATCGTATATACGCCGAGCGCGAGCGTATCGGTTTCGATGGGCGTGAGCCTGCCTTTGAGCGCCCCCACGAACCCCTTGGTGAGCGCGCGGAATTTTTCTAAATTGAACTTCACCTTGGAAAGGTCGAGCTCGTCTTCGGGCGCGTCGCTGCAGATAAAGCGCGCGGCGTCGCCGAAATCGTACGCCACAAGACCGGGCATCACCGTATCGAGGTCGATCACGGCGAGCGCCTTTTTTTCTTCCCTGTCGAAGATCACGTTGTTGCTCTTGGTGTCGTTATGCGTAACGTGCAGGGGGATCTCCTTGTTTTCCGCCATGATGGAGAGTTTTGTCGCCAGCGTTTCGTGCGAGCGGCAGAGATCGATTTCGCGCTTTACCTTGCCCGCGCGGTCCTCCGCGTCCACCATCACCGCCTCGTAAAAGAGGTCGTAGCGGCGGCGGGTGTTGTGGAAGTTGGGAATGGAAACGTAAAGCGAACCCGCGTCGTAATCGCTTAAATAATTCTGAAATTCGCCGAACGCCTTCCCCACCTGCTCGATGATCTCGGCGTCGGTCGCCTCGTCGTACACCACGGAATCGTCTATGAAATTATACAGCCGCCAGTAATTGCCCTCGGAATCGAGCACGTAATTTTTCCTGTCGGCGGTTTCCGCATATTTGAGCACGCGGCGTTCGGGATCGATGCCCTGCGCGAGCATCTTCGCGCGGATGAACTCCGTCACCCCCACCACGTTCTGCATGATCTTATCCGGCCGGCGGAACACCGCGCGGTTGATGCGCTGCACGAGATATTTTCTCTCCTGCCCGTCGCAGCGGTAAGTGACAAGATAAGATTTGTTGATGATGCCGTTGTTGATCTGGGTGCACGCCGTGTAATCGCCGCAGATGCGGAATCTTTCGCAGATTTCTTTAATCGTCATTTTCTGTCCCCGCGCCCCCGGAACAAAGGGGCGGAAAGCCGCTGCGGTTGAGTTTACAGCTTGATGTCGTCGTAACCGTCGTAATAAGAATTGCCGACGTAGCCGACCGAACGGCCTTTCTTCGCGTCGTACAGCGTGAATACCGAACCGACGATATTCGCGCCGCTCCGCCGCAGTTCCCCGATAGCCTCCTGCACGTGCGAACGCTTGGTTTTGCCGTACGCGACGAGGAAAATGGTCGCGTCCGCAAGGGGCGATACGTGCAGATAATCGGAAGATTGCAGCACGGGCGACATATCGAGCAGCACGACGTCGTACCTTCTGCCCAGCTCCTCCACCGTGGCGCGGAATTTTTCCGAAATGAGCACCAGCGAGGAATTGGCTACGTTGTCGCCCTGTAACAGAACATCCACGTTTTTATAGGAGGTTTTGTTGATCGCCTCGTCGAGCGTGGTCTTTCCGTTCATGTATTCGCTCAATCCCATTGTATTCGAAAAGCCGAACAAACGGTGCAGACCGGGGCGGATGAAATTGAGATCGACCACGATCACCTTCTTGTCGTTCATGCCGAGAAGCACGGCGAGATTTGCAGCCACCTGCGTTTTGCGCTCGCCCGTTACCGAGCTCGCAAGCTGAATGACTTTGTTCTTGCCGCCCTCGTTTAAAAAGAGCACGTTGTCTTTGAGCCTGTAATACCCCTCGCACATCTTCGGGTCCGCCCTGTCCACCACGATGAGATCGAAAGCGTTTGCGCGTTTTTTCTCTTTCATTGCCTTTCCTCCGTCTTCTCCGCAGCCAAAGCCCGCGCCAGTTCCTCGGGATCTCCGAGGAAGGCGAACACCTTGGTGCCCGTGATGCGTTCGAGTTCTTCCTTGGTTTTCACCGTGTCGTCCAGAAGGTATCTGAACAGCACGACTAAAACGGCAACGATCACGCCCGCCACGATGCACAGCGCCAGAACGAGTTTTGCGTTGGACTGTGCGGAAATATCGGGATCATCGTTGACCTCCATAAAGGTGACGGTCATCGAAAGCCCTTCGCTCGCCAGTTTCGCGCCGACGGTGCTCGCCGCCTCCACGAGGCAGTTCACCTTCTTCGCCGCTTCGTCCCTGTCCGAATCGGTATAAGCGATATAAATATAATAAGAGGTCTGCTCCGAATTGTAGCTCACGCTCAGATTGGAAGAGAAGATGGCGTATCCTTCCGCCCCCTCTCCGCCGAAATACAGCCTGTTCGCCTCTTCGATGACCACGGTCTGCTTGCAGCTTTCCACGATGGTGTTCAAATTCGCCGTGGACATGGCGTTTTCCGTTTTGCCCGTTTCCTCGTTGAACTTGACGCACTGCACGATCAGGCTGTGGCGCGCGGAATATTCGGGCTTTTCCGTCGTATAATATACGATACCGACAAGCGCAGCAATAACGATGATGGCTACGATAATAAAAACGTTCGCGCGCAGAATCAGCAGAAGCTGGCGGAAGGTCATCCCTCCCGAAGGAGCGGGTGTGTACTGATTGTTATCTTCCATGCTTTGCACTCCTTTATTTTGATTTGTTTTCGGAATACCGTTCTATCATACCATAAATAATTGAATTTTACAATAATTTTACCGCAGATTTTTCGACATTTTTCGCGGAGAAAAAATCACTTGCTCAAAAACGCCTTTGCGGAAACGCCCGGAAGCATGCCGAGTTTTCCCGAAAGCGCGTTGATTTTCTCCGCGGAAGCGCGCAACACGAGGCTGATGACCGCCACGTTTTTATCCTTGAAGGGCAGCCCCAGCCGCCCCACGATGCAGTCCCTGTTTTCGTGCAGCAGTTCGTTCACCCGCTCCACGCTGTCGAAATCGTTCACGATCACGGCGATCACGCCGATTTTTTCTTCCATGTATTTCTCCTTTGTTTCCGTTTCTGTTTTTATTATACCATGACGGCGGAAAAAGTACAACAAAAACCTTCCGAATCCTTGTATGGAAAACAAAAACGTGATACAATAAAACAAAAACGGAGAAAACGGAATGGATTACAGGGAAATCCTGGAAAGGATGCACGGCGGAAAGGTTTATTTCTGCGACGACGAACAACTGATGCGCGAACAGCTCGCCTGCCTCGACAAGCTGTACGATTTCAACGCCACCCGCCCGACCGAGGGCGAAAAGCGCGCCGCGCTCTTAAAAGACATCTTCGCCGAAGCGGGCGAAAACTGCTATGTGGAACCGCCCCTGCACGCGAACTGGGGAAAACACACGCACGTGGGGAACAACTTCTATTCCAATTTCAACCTCACCCTCGTGGACGATACGCACATCTACATCGGCAACAACGTGATGTTCGGTCCGAACGTGGTGATCGCCACCGCCAATCACCCCGTGCACCCGGGGCTCCGCAGGCTGACCGCGCAGTATAACCTGCCCGTACATATCGGCGACAACGTGTGGCTGGGCGCGGGCGTGCTGGTGATGCCGGGCGTGCGCATCGGGGAAAATTCGGTGATCGGCGCGGGCAGCGTGGTCTCGAAAGACGTGCCGGCAAACTGCATCGCTTTCGGCAATCCCTGCCGCGTGAAACGGGAGATCTCCGAGGAAGATTACGAATATTTCCGCAAGGGCGAAAAGATAGACGAAACCGCGCTCGCACGGCTGAAATAAAACCGTCCCGCAGGGTGGCGGGGGCGCGCCGCAAACGCGGCGCGCCCCCTTTTTTATCTGTTTTCCCGATGGGAAAAGCGCTCTTTTTCGCAAACTTCACGTCTTTTCGAGTTTTCCCCCGCACTTGGGGCAGGGCGTGCCCTCGGGAAAAGTGCGTTCGTCCACATACTCCGCCTGCGCTTTTCCGCATTTTTTGCACGGGCGGGCGGCGTATCTGAATTCCTCTTCGCCGTCCCGCACGAGGAGGATGAGATCTTCTTTCAGATCCCCGCAGTACGGGCAGCGGAAAATCGCGGGTTTCGCCAGCACGCGGGGCGCGGCGCAGTGTTTATAAAACGCGGCGATCTCCCCGCCGTATCTGCCATCCGCGATCTCCTTTCCGCGCGGGCGGCAACCTCTTCCCCGTAAAAACCGCCCGTTTCAAACCGCTTGTTATAACCGCACCGCGCGCATTTCACGCGGATCGTTCCGCTCATTTTCCGTCCTCCCTGTAGAGGGCGATGTTTTCCGCGCGCGGGGGAAATCTGCCCGCCTCTATCTCGTGCACGATCTCCACGGTTTTATCGTTGCACGGCGTTTTCACGCCGTATTTCCTGCCGTATTCGCTCACCGTGCCGTTGATGAAATCGATTTCGCATTTCTTGCCGTTCTTAATATCCTGCAGCATGCTGGAAATCAGACGGGAATGCTTTTTCATGGCGACGGGGATGAGCGCGAAGGAAACCGCCTTCTTCACCGCCCCGCGGTAATCGAAGAGTTTGGCGATGTTGTGCCCCTGCACGGGCTCGATGACGATGCCCGCCGCCTTGGCAACGTCTATGCACTCCTTGATGATGTTCTGCGCCACGCGGCGGGAGGGCTTTTGTTTCGCCACCTCGCCGAAGGTCATTCCCGTTACCGTGGAAAGCCCCGAAAACGCGCTGTTGATGAGCAGTTTGGACCAGCGCGCCCCCATAAAATTCTTTTCCACCGTGACAGGGCCCATCAGCTCGAAGAGTTTTTTCACGTCCTCCAGGTGATTGCCCTTGCCGTAAGCGCCCAGCGAAAAGGTGAGCGCGGAAGGATCGCTCGTCAGTTCGGAAACGCCTTCCCCGCGGAAGGTCGCGCCCCAGGCGATGGCGCAGCCGAGCGTTCTGTCCGCGCCGATGATCCCGGCGATCTTGGGCTCGGGCAGGCCGTTCTGGCAGGTACAGAGCGCGCCGTCCTCTTTGAGATGATCTTTCAGAAAGGAAACCACCTCTTCGTTCTGCCGCTGTTTGGTCATGAGCACGATCACATCGTACTTTCCGGTCATTTCGGAAGGGAGCAGGGCGTTTACTTTCTGCGTGAAATTCACCGTGCCCACGATCTTCGCGCCGTCCTTTTTCAGGGCGGCGACGTGCTTTTCGTTGCGGTTGACGAGGTCGATATCCACCCCCGCCTTCGCCACGTAGGCGCCGAGCACCGTGCCGAGCGCCCCCGCGCCGTAAATCGCATATTTCATCTTGCAAAACCTCCTTTTATCCCCCTGTCCGCGGGCTTGCCCGCGCGCTGTTCGCAATTCTTTTTTTATTTTAGCACACTTTTTCCCGCACTACAACCCATTTGCCGAAAAAAATGCCGTTTTGCGCGTTCTTTTCCGCCGCGCACAAAATTCCGCCCGCACGTTCGGGAAAAACGCCGCTGTTTCATATGATAAAAATATATCCCGCCGAACTTCGTTTGTAAAGTTCGGCGGGATGGTTGTTTGTCTGCAAACCTTTGTTTATAAAACCTTGGATAAAAAATCTTTGAGCCGCGGATCCTGCGGGTTGGCGAAAAACTCTTTCGGTTCGTTGGCTTCCTTGATCACGCCGTCGTCCATAAAGAGCACCTTGGTGGCGACTTCCTTCGCAAAGCCCATTTCGTGCGTGACGACCACCATCGTCATCCCCTCTTTTGCGAGGTCGATCATCACTTTGAGCACCTCGCCCACCATTTCGGGGTCGAGCGCGCTCGTCGGCTCGTCGAAAAGCATCACGTCCGGCTCCATCGCCAGCGCGCGCACGATGGCGATGCGCTGTTTCTGCCCGCCCGAAAGCGTGGAAGGATACACGTTCGCCTTGTCTTCCAGCCCGATCTTGCGCAGAAGCGCAAGCGCCTTTTCCTGCGCCTGTTCGGCGGGAATCTTTTTGAGCTTGGTCGGCGCGAGGGTGATGTTCTGCATCACCGTGAGGTGCGGAAATAAATTGAACTGCTGAAACACCATGCCCATCTTCTGCCTTACGGCGTTGATGTTCACGTGATTTTCTTTATAAAGCGCCTCGATCGCCTGCCTGTATGCTTTCCCTTCCCTCTTTTTCAAAAGGTCGTTCTTTTTGATCTCGGCAATGATTTCCGCATCCGCTTTTTCCTCGTCCGCATCAGGATTTTCGCTCTTGTACTTTTCTAAAAGCATGCCGTACGTTTTGCTTTTGCGGATCACGTCGAAATGGAGATACGGGTCGATGGGGGTAAGAAGACTGCCTTCCAGCCACACCTCGCCGTAAGTCGGTTTTTCCAGAAGGTTCATGCACCTTAAAAGGGTGCTTTTCCCGCTTCCGGAAGGCCCGATAATCACGATCTTTTCCCCTTTTTCGATTTTGCAGCTGACGCCTTTCAGCACTTCCAGATGTCCGAATTTTTTATAAATGTTCTTAACGTCTATCACTTGCCCGCAATCTCCTTTCGATCAATCTGATGACGACAGTCAGTATAACGACCATTACGATATAAATAACAGCCATCATCAAATAAGGAATCATGTATTCATAATTACTGCTTCCGATAAATTGAAATGCCGTGAAAAGATCGACCGCGCCGACAAAAGAAACCACGCTCGTTTCCTTTACCAAAGTGATCAATTCATTGCCCAACGTAGGCAGAATGTTTTTGATCGCCTGTGGCAAAACAATGCGAAACATCGTTTGCAAATAGTTAAATCCCAGGGAACGCCCCGCCTCCATTTGCCCGTTATCCACAGATAAAATGCCGCCGCGTAAAATTTCACACATATATGCCGCGCTGTTCAAACCGAAAATCACCACACTGACAGACATTCCCGATGCCGTAATCCCAAAAAGGGGCAACAGAAAATAATAAGCGACCAATAGCTGTACGACTATCGGCGTTCCTCTGAAAATCGCGACATAAATATTGCTGATCGTTCCGAAAACTTTACTCGATTTTTTATCCTGAGGTAATAATTTAAAAATCGAAAGGATCGCCCCCAATAAAAAACCGATTAAAAACCCGACGAAAGCAATGATCAGCGTATTTCGCAATCCGAGCAGGACTCTGTTGTAAAATGTCGGTTGTACGATGGTGTCCCAAAATCTTTCCCAACGTATCCGTAAACTTTCCAAACTCATAAAAACCCCTATAAACAATATTATCCCCATACGGCGATGGGGAAATATTGTTCAGTTTCAGTATATTTTAATTCAGTTCATTCATCGCCGCAACGATCGCCTGCGCCGGCGCGGCATCAACAATTACGTACTGGATCGAGCCGTTCACCAACGCCTGCGCAGCTAATGCCGCGGTATTATACCCTGCCGGCGTGGCATCAAATCCCGTAAAGCCCCAGGATTCATCGCCTTCTACAAACAGCTGTCCGGTCGTTCCGTTCTGAAAGCCGATACTTACGGAACTATTAAATCCGGATAAAATCTCTATTACGTCTTCGCTCGTCGTGCAATCGTCAAACGTGGTGTCGCTTCCCTTAACGATAAGCATTTGGCTTGCTTCGTAATAAGTATCCGAAAAATCAACGATTTCGGCACGCTCCTCCGAATAAGTAAGCCCCGCCATAACGATCGCGTTCGGATATTTGTTCACCTGTTCGCAAATCGTATCGAAATTCACATGTTCTATGATGCATAATTCCATATCGAGTTCCGCGGCAAGACCGTTTGCGATTTCCATATCCACGCCATAATATTTTCCGTCTGTACCGACGTATTCAAAGGGTTCAAACGGCGTATTCGTGATAACGACCAACTGATTTTTACTTGCATCGTACGTTCCGAGAGAACTCCCGACCTTCGTTCCTTCATTTTCGAAATACTTTGCCAGGATTTCATCGAATGTTCCGTTTTCTTTGATTTTCGCCAAATAATCGTTTACACCGGCAAGTAAATCGCTGTTTCCCTTTGTTACGCCGTAAGCATATTGCTCATCGGTCAGTTTAATGTTTATCAGTTTCAATGCGTCCGCTTCCTGATTGCACCCCGCGAACGCGAAGCACGAAAACGCCATTGCGACGGATAAAATCGCCACGATAATCTTCTTCATTTCTTCTCTCCTTCCGCCGCGCGCTTGCCGTTAAATGTTTTTTTCCGCTTGAAGCGGAAAATGCGCCGGCGCATTTCTTTTCGTTGATGACGCTATTTTATACCTTAATTTTTCTTTTGTCAAATCATTTTGCATAAAAATTTAAAACTTTTCGGGTTTTTATTCAAATTACGGGCTAATTTTGCATAATATTAGGAATAAAATTTATTTTATACAAAAATATACCGCAAAAAAGGCAGGGGCGAGAAACGAGAAGGCATTCGGAGGCAAAGCGAGAAAACGCGGCGGCATACAAAAAAAATGAAGGAGAGGGCGGCGCGCGGGGCACGGATCGAGCGGCATTCGGGAACGGAACGGGCGGCGAACGTGCCACAAGGTACGGTCGGCGCGGGGCGCGGATCGAGCAACAAACAGTATAAAAAAGGCAGGCGGCGCGAAATTCGCGCCGCCTGCCGATATGGCGTTTATTTTTTATTTCTGTATTTCTGCGCTTTCAGGCGGTTGAGCGCGCGGGCGAGCCGCGCCTTCACCTCGTAATATTCCTGCACGCTATGCTTTTGCAGAAGTTCTTCCTTCGCCTCTTCCGCCGCCCGCCTTGCGCGGTTTTCATCGATCTCTTCGGGATATTCCGCGGTGGCGACCAGCAAAAGCACCTTGTTATCTTCCACCTTCAAAAGCCCTTCGGACACCGCGCACCTGAGCGTTTTTTCTCCGTTTTCGCCGTATTCGAGTTCCACCCAGCCCGGTTCGACGGCGGTGATGACGTTACTGTGGTGCGCCATAATGCCCTGCTGCCCCCACAGCGTGGGAACGACGGCGAGGCGGCATTTGCCCTCGAAAAACGGGTGATCGGCGGCGAGGATGAGCAAATCGAACGTTTCCATTTCAGCCTTCTTCCTTCATCGATTCCGCTTTGCGCACGACGTCTTCAAACGTGCCCACGTTGAAGAAAGCGCCTTCGGGATATTCGTCCGCCTTGCCGTCGATGATGGCGGCGAATCCCTTGATCGTTTCGCTTAAAGGCACGTATTTTCCCGGCACGCCCGAAAATTTTTCCGCCACGTGGAAGGGCTGGGACAAAAACCGCTGAATTTTCCTCGCACGCTGTACGGTGAGTTTATCTTCCTCGCTGAGTTCGTCCATGCCCAAAATGGCGATGATATCCTGCAATTCCCTGTATTTTTCCAGAATCTCCTGCACGCTGCGCGCCACGCGGTAGTGTTCCTCCCCCACGATCTCCTCGGAGAGGATGCGGGAAGCCGATTCCAGCGGATCCACCGCGGGATAAATGCCCTGTTCTGCGATCTTGCGGCTCAAAACCGTGGTCGCGTCCAGATGGGAAAAGGTGGTGGCGGGCGCGGGGTCGGTGAGGTCGTCCGCGGGCACGTAAATCGCCTGCACGGAGGTAACCGAACCGTTCTTCGTGGAGGTGATGCGCTCTTGTAATTCGCCCATTTCCCCCGCCAGCGTGGGCTGATACCCCACCGCGGACGGCATACGGCCGAGCAGGGTGGAAACCTCGCTGCCCGCCTGTACGAAACGGAAGATATTATCGATGAAAAGGAGCACGTCCTTATTTTCCTCGTCGCGGAAATATTCGGCCATCGTCAGCCCCGAAAGCGCCACGCGCATACGCACGCCGGGAGATTCGTTCATCTGCCCGAACACGAGCGCGGTTTTTCCGATCACGCCGCTTTCCTTCATCTCGCTCCACAAATCGTTGCCCTCGCGGGAGCGTTCGCCCACGCCCGTGAACACGGAATAGCCGCCGTGTTCGGTGGCGATGTTGTGGATGAGTTCCTGTATAAGCACGGTTTTGCCCACGCCCGCGCCGCCGAACAGCCCGATTTTACCGCCCTTGGGGTAGGGCGCGAGCAGATCGATGATCTTGATGCCCGTTTCCAGGATATTCACGGCAGGGCTCTGTTCGCAAAAAGGAGGCGGATCGCGGTGGATGCTCCTCTTCTCCGCGCCCGAAAGCGGCGCGCCGCCGTCGATGGGTTCGCCCAGCACGTTGAACATCCGCCCGAGCGTATCGTCGCCCACGGGCACCTCGATGCAGTGCCCGAGCGATTTCGCCTTCATCCCGCGGGAAAGCCCCTCGCTCTCCGAAAGCATAATGCAGCGCACCGTGCGGCTGTCCAGATGCTGCGCCACTTCCATCACCTTCTCGCCGCCGCATTCGATCGTCAGTTCGTCTTTGATTTTGGGAAGGCCGTTTTCAAACGCCACGTCCACCACCGGCCCCGAAATTCTTACGATTTTACCCGTCATTTCAAATATCCTTTTTCTTCATCGCCCGCGCGCCCGAGGTGATTTCGGTGATCTCCTGCGTGATCATCGTCTGCCGCACGCGGTTGTATTCCTTCGAGAGCGCGGCGAGGATTTCCTCCGCGTTCTCGTCGGCGGCGCTCATCGCCTCCATGCGCGCGCTCTGCTCGCTGCAATAACTGTCCACGAGCGCGCTGTAAACGAACCCCGTAACATACCCCCGCACGATATGGTCGAGCACCTCCGCCACGGAAGGCTCGTATTCAAACTTTTCGTCGATGGGTTCGGCTGAGGCGAAATCGCTCCTGTGAAAGGGCAAAAGGCGGGTCATCTTCACCTCTTCTTTCTGTCCGCCGCCGAGGTCGGTATAGACGATGTAAATCTTATCGAGTTCGCCCGCGTCGTACATCGAAAGGAGTTTCGCGCTGATTTCCCGCGCCCTGTGCAGGGTGGGATTCTGCGCCGTGTATAAAAAACTCTCTTCCGCGGGGATACGGTGCTGCGCGAAAAACTGCCTGCCGTATTCCCCCACCACGAACAGCCTGCTGTCCGGATAGTCGGTGAGCATATTCAGCGAATATTTCAGCACGTTCTGATTGTACACGCCCGCCAGCCCCTTATCCGCCGTTACGACGAGGATGCCGTGCGAACCCGCGCGCTTTTCTTTGGCGTCAAGCGGGTAAAAATAGCGGCTCTCCACGTCGGAGGCGATGCGGAACAGCCGCTTGATCTCCGTGCGGATCACCTCGAAATACGGGCGGGTTTTATCCAGCTCCGCCTTGGCTTTGCGCATCTTCACCGAGGCGATGAGATACATGGCGTTTGTGATCTTCTTCGTATCCCGTATGCTGTTTATGCGTTCTTTGATGTCCTTTACGTTTAACATATCACCGCTTTTTCTCCGCCGCCGCGCGGTATTCCGCCGCCGCGGAAAGGATGTTGTTTTCCGCCTCGTCGCTCAGCTCTCCCGCCGAGATCTCCGAAGAAAGCCCGGGATATTGTTTCAGCACGTAATCGATCATCCCGCGGGCAAACGCGGAAACGCGTTCGGGCGGAACGCCGAGCAGCATACGGTGCAGCGCGCACACTAAAAGCAAAACCTCTTCGGTCTGCGAATACGGGCGGAACTGCGGCTGGCGGAGCAATCTCACCAGCCCCTGCCCGTAGGAAAGCTGTTTCTGCGTGGTGCTGTCGAGATCGCTCGCGAACTGCGTGAACACCTCGGTTTCGCGGTATTGCGCCAGATCGAGCCGCATACTGCCCGCGGCGCGCTTGACGGCTTTTGTCTGCGCCGCCCCGCCCACGCGGGAAACCGAAAGACCGATGTTGACCGCCGGCCGCTGCCCTTCGAAAAACAGCTGGGTTTCCAGAAAGATCTGCCCGTCCGTGATGGAGATGATGTTGGTGGGGATATACGCCGAAACGTCGCCCGCCTGCGTTTCCACGATGGGAAGGGCGGTCAGGCTGCCCCCGCCCATCTTCTCCGAAAGGCGGGCGGAGCGTTCGAGCAATCTCGAATGCAGATAGAAAACGTCGCCCGGATACGCCTCCCGCCCGGGGGAACGCTCCAGCAGCAGGCTGAGCGTTCTGTACGCCACGGCGTGCTTGGAAAGATCGTCATATACGATGAGCGCGTCCTTGCCGCGGTACATAAAATATTCCGCCATGGCGCACCCCGCATACGGCGCGATGTATTGCAGGGGCGCGGCGTCCCCCGCGTTCGCGGCGAGCACGACGGTATAGGGCAGCGCGCCGTGTTTTTCGAGCGTTTTCGCAAACTGCGCCACGGAACCGGCTTTCTGCCCGACGGCGACGTAAACGCACACGACGTTTTTGCCCTTCTGATTGAGAATGGTATCGAGGGCGATGGCGGTTTTGCCCGTCTGCCTGTCCCCGATGATGAGTTCGCGCTGTCCGCGCCCGATGGGAAAGAGGGCGTCTATGACGAGCAGCCCCGTTTCCAGAGGCTTATCCACGGGACTGCGCTCCACGATGCCGGGGGCGGGATGCTCGATGGGTCGGTAGTCGTCCGCGCGGATCTCCCCCTTCCCGTCGATGGGGTTGCCGAGCGCGTCCACCACCCTGCCGAGAAAGCCTTCGCCCACGGGAACGCCCGCCGTTTTCCGCGTGCGCTTCACGGCGCTCCCGGCAGCGATCTCGCGGCAGTCGCCGAACACGATCACGCCGCAGCGCTCCCTTTGCAAATCCTGCACCATTCCCTTCACGCCGCAGGCAAACTGCACGATCTCCCCATATGCCACGCGGTCCAGCCCGCTCACCATGGCGATGCCGTCCCCCACGGAAAGCACTTTGCCGAGCTCCTCCGCCTCGGCGGCGGGGTTCCACTCTTCCACGGCGGAGCGCAGCAGCGGGATGATGTTCCCCTGCTTTTCGGATACGGCGGAAAGCGCGCCTTTCAGCTGGGCGAATCTGCCCTCCGCGCTCCAATCGTACACGTCGTCCCCCGCGCGCAGGCGGAAACCGCCGGGATATTCGTCGCTCTGCACCCATTCGAGTTCCGCGGGCGCGCCGTATCTGCGTTCCAGAAATTCCTCAAACCGCTTTTTCTGGCTTTCGCTCGGGCTTTTTTCCGAAAAGATTTCAGCTTTCATCTTTTTCTTCCTGCTTGTCCGCGGCGGCGAGGAAGGATTCAAAGGCGTCGTCCGCACCGTGCGAAATCACCTTTTCCGCCATTTCCACGGCGATCTCCTTGATCTGGGCGTTCGCTTCTTTCATCGCCTTGTCCTTTTCTTCCCGCGCCGTTTCCCGCGCCTTTGCCACGATGGCGTCCGCCTCTTTTTTGGCGTCTTTCAGCATCTCTTCGCGCGCGGCGGAGACCTGCTGTTCGGCGGTTTTTCTCTTTTCCGCGATCTCCCTGTCCGCATCCGCGAGTTTGCGCGCGTATTCTTCCGATTTCTCCCGCGCGGATTCGAGGGTTTGGTTCGCTTTGTCCTCCCGCTCGCGATAGCTCTCCTCCCTCTTTTTCATAAACTTTTTGATCGGATGATAGAGGAGCAGATACAGCCCGAACGCGAGGATCGCGAAGTTCAGAAGGTGCAGCAGAATCTGCTGCCAATCGATATTCAGCGGCATCTTTTTTTCCCTGCCTTACAATACGAAAATCAGCAAGATCGCCACGACGAGGGCGTATATGATGGCCGTTTCGATAAACACCATGCCCAGCATCATGCTCGAACGGATATCGTTTTTCATTTCCGGCTGACGGGCGATGCTTTCGTTGCTCTTCGCCACCGCCACGCCCATACCGATCGCGCCGCCCAGCGCGGCAAGCCCGATAGCGATGCCCGCCGCGAGCGCGATGCTCCCTTTGTCGTCGTCGGCGCCGTCGTTCGTCTGCTCCGTCCCCTCGGCGGGGGCTTCAGTCTGCACTCCGTCGTCCGCCGCGGAAACGGCTGCGGGGGCGGCGGAGAAGGATAACAGCGCCGCCGCGGCGACCGCCGCGAAGAGAAGCGCCGGCAAAATCAGGGAAATTTTTCTCAGTAAAAGGGTCTTTCTCATTTTTTAAACCTCCGATGTTTTGGCTTTTTTAGGTTTTTTCACGTGCGGTTCGGAAACCTCTCCGAAAAACAGCGCCGTGAGCATGACGAGCACGTACGCCTGGATGACCGCGTGCAGCAGCGTGAAGAGCACGCCCACGACGACGGGCAACACGAAACTGAGCGCCATATAATAATAGACGAGTTCGGAAACGAGCGCGCCCGAAAGCAGCGCGCCGAACATACGGAAACTCATGGATATGGGCAGGGAAAATTCGATGAGCGCCTTGCCCGCGCCGCGGATGCCGTTATTCACGATACCGCCGCCTAAAATGACGAGATAGGACAAACACCCCAGCGCGATGGCGCCGTTGATGTCCGAAAGGGGTGCGGGCAACGCAACGGAAACGCCGCTTACCGCCTGTACCTGAAAACCGAAAAGTTCTAAAATCGTGCCGACGAAGATATAAATCCCCGCGGCGAACACGTATGCGCCGAGGAAGGAATTCCTGTGCGGGCTGTTCAGCTTTGCCTGCCCGTCGAAATACCCGACGAGCGTTTCCATCAGCATCTGGAATTTTCCCGGAACGGTTTTGAACCTCGGAATGACGAAGATCCGCACGATCGCGGCGAACACGAGCAGCACCGCCGTTACCGCAAACGCCGAGATCAGCCCCGGGTTGACTTCCATGCCGAAGAGGGCGACGCGGTTTCTTTCGTGCAGAACGGCGTCCTCCATCACGTCGGAAATATCCTCCGTCCGGACGTAAAGCGAATCGGTGAGGATAATGCCCGCGATGAGCGCCGCGATGACTGCCGCGAACACGGCGCTTACAATGATCTTTTGTTTCTTCAATCGCGTAAGCCTCCTTTCTTTCTGCCGGCTACATATTATAGCACTTTAAAATCAAATTGACAAACGGAAACGGAAATTTGCGCGAAAATTTTCCCGCCGCGCCCGCTCTTTTTGTAAATTTTTCCGTTTTCGGCAATAAAAAAAGCGCGGCGCAAACGCGCCGCGCTCTTAAACATTATATAGTTTTTTTGTAAAAACGCACGCGGCGCCCCGCTTTCTTTCGGGCGGAGCGCCATAAAAAATATGCAAAAAATTTTTACGGATTTTTTTGTTTTTTTCCGCGTTTGCCGCTTTTTTCCGATGCGGGAAGGTCGAACTCGCCGCTTTCGATACGGGCGTAAAGGTCGTTCACCTTGTCTTTGAAGATCTCCGCGATGCCCTTCCTGTCGTATCCGTTCCGAGAAAAATCCTGCAGACAGCATTCTTCCCCCACGACCATCACCCGCTTTTTCTTATGGTAATATACCGGCCTTACGGGGATATCCTCCCCGTGCTTTTTGAAATACGCCTCCATCACCAGCACGAACCCGGGGAAAAAGCTCTTCATCACGTCGTGATAGCCGTCCTCCGAATTTTCGGGATAGATCATCAGCGCGGTGTCGTCGTCCAAAACGTCCACGCTCTTGCGGACGGTTCTGACCAGGCGGGCGTCCGGATAGGTGGGCAGAAATTTCAGCCCGCGGTAAAAATATTTGGAAAAAACCGCCTCGAAAAACGCCTTGAACGCCGCGGGGCCGCGCTTCATGCCGTTTTTCTGCATATACAGCACGTCGCGCAGATACGCCCGCCGCGAGGCGTAATTTCCGAGCATCTGGTG
>CALVZR010000123.1 GCA_944372565.1 uncultured Clostridia bacterium
ATCGAAACCGAAAGAATATCGCGTCAAAATCAAGTTAAAAGTATAAAAAAAGCACCCAACTAAACCTTTTTACGGGTTCAGTTGGGTACCGCTTGGCGGAGAAAGAGGGATTTGAACCCTCGCTACGCTGTTAACGTACTACTCCCTTAGCAGGGGAGCCCCTTCGGCCTCTTGGGTATTTCTCCTTCCGGGTCGGTTTCCGGCGCACGTTGCGCTTTCGTTAAATGCTTAACTATCTTATCATACTTTTTTTTAATTGTCAAAATATTTTTGGTTTTTCTTTTTGAATTTTAGATTTTTTCCGTCCCGGAAGCCTTTTTACATAAACGGAGCAAACACTTTGAGCGCCTTTCCCTTCCATTCCGCCCGCTCGGCGTATTCCGCCGCGTCCGAAAGCACGTTCTCTTCCGCCTGCGCGGCGAGCCTTGCGCATTTGGCGAAAATACCGAGTTCGTAATGCAGGTATAAACTCCTGTAATCGAGATTGCCCGAACCGCACAGCAGATATTTCCCGTCGATCACCGTGTTTTTCGCGTGGATGAATCCGTATTTGTATTTCAATACCGAAACGCCCTTTTCTTTCAGCTTTTCCGCCACGGTCAGACTGACCGCGTAAACCGCCTTTTTATCGGGGACGCCGGGAATGACGACGCGCACCTTCACCCCGCGCTCCGCCGCCGAGATCAGCGCGCTCGTCACGCCCTCGTCCGGCATCAGATAGGGCGTGCAGACGGTAACGCTCCTCTTTGCGTTGTAGATCGCCGTTTTGAAGATCTCCGCGAGCGGGCTTTCGCCGTCCGTCGGCACGGTATGAAAAGAACATACGAATTCGTCCCCCGCAAGCGGGCGGTGCTGTGCGTAATACTCGCGGGGATCCGCTTTTTTCCGCCTGCCGAAGTCGAACGCGTCGAAAAAAGCGTCCGTAACGCCGTTCACCGCGCCGCCTTTAAAGCGCACGCCGCCGTCCTTCCAGTCGCCGAAACGCACGGTCTTGCCCACGTATTCGTCGCCGATATTCACGCCGCCCACATAGGCGGTCCTGCCGTCGATCACCGCGCATTTGCCGTGATTGCGGCGGTTGATCCCCCCGCTTAAAACCCAGCCGACCTTATTGAAACTCCGGAAATCCACCTTGTTTTTTTCGCAGATCGATTTCAGTTCCCGCTCGAAACGGAAAGAGCCGAAGGAATCGCAGCACAGTTTCACCTCCACGCCCCGCCCCGCGCAGTCGCCGAGCGCGGAAAGGAGGGCGTTGAACAACTCCCCCTTTTTGACGATATAAAATTGCAGCAGCACGAATTTTTTTGCGCGGCGGATATCGCGCAGCAGGGAATCGAAAAATTTCTTCCCGGTTTCCAGGTATTCCGCGCCCTCGGCGTTTCCGCACACGCCGCCGAGTTTGGCCGCGGCATAACCGCCCGTTTCCGAGGGAACGATGCCCGCCCGCATCGGTCCGCGCGACCTTCCGCCGATCTTCATGAGAAAATAAATTGCGACGCCGAACAGCGGAAAGGCGTTGAGCATGACGGCGTACATCGTCTTATAGGCGGAATTCATATCGGAATCGAGAATATATGCGCATAAAAGCATGCCCGCGGCGCGGAAGAGGAGCGCGAGGTAAAACCACCGGCTCAGCCAGAGCGCGAGCGCGACGAGCGCCGCGAACTGCGCCGCCATCGCGGTGATGCTCCACCCCTTCATGCCGCGCCCCCTTCCGCGGGCGCTTCCTCCGCGTCCGTTTCGGGCGGAACGATCTCCCATTCCGCCGTGCCCTCCACGATGATCGTATCGATGGGCTGATATTTATCTCTGCGCAGCTTGCTCTTTCCCAAAAATTTTCCGCTTTCGGAATAGCGGAGCAGGCGGCTTTCGCACGTCAGCCCCGCTTTGCCCGCGCGCACGATCTTCCTTTCCCCCTTTTTCAGGTCCGGGTATTCCCCCGCCGTATCCTTTTCCACGATCTCCTTCGGCTCCGTCCTGCCCACGATATCGCTTTCAAAAACGTATTTTTCGCGCATCGGCTCGCCGTAAACGCGCACGGTGAGCGAATACCCGTTTGCGGAAGTTTCCAGATATACGGGGTTTTTGGTATCGTTCACGAAACGAAGATCGGCGAAATAGTAATTGACCATGGCGTCCGCGCCGGGCTTCACGTAGCTTACCTGCAGGCTGTGCGGATGGCTTTCGATAACCCGCATACCCGCGAGGAGCGCGGCGTTATACAGCGTGGTGGAAACCTGACACACCCCGCCGCCCACGCCCGCGACGAACTGCCCGCCGACGATGATCTTCGCTTTTTGATATCCCCGCGCTTCGGTGCGCGCCCCTACGCGCGCGTTGAAGGAAAATTCCTCTTCGGGAGGGATGAGCGCATGGTGCAGCGCCTTTGCCGCGAGTTCTATATTGTGTTTGCGCTCCGCGGAGGAAGAGGCGTACGACGTGGAAAATTCCGCGCGCAGGACGATCGGCTGCGGTTCCAGCCCGTAAAAGGGCGTTGCGAAAGCGCGCGCCGCCGAACCGCTCCCCGCCGCAAGGAATGCCGCCGCGACGGCGGCGGCGACGGCAACAAATTTTTTCATACCGACAGTATGCCTGAAATCCGACGGAAATATGTACGGTTTGCCCCCTTGTGTCGTTTTCGCGCAAAAAAAATCCTTTTCCCCTTTATAGAGTTTACTTTTGCCCGTTCGTGTGTTATAATGAGTCCACCGATTCCGTAGCGGTTGGAACGGAATTTTTATCGAACGGAACATTTTCGATGTCTTTGGCGAGAACAAAACTGCAAAACGCGCTGACTTCCTTTTTCAATTCGGAAATCTTTATCGCGCTTTATTCCGCGTTCGTTGCGATCGTATCCTTTCTTGACTGCAACGCCCTGATCTTATCCGTCATCCTGCTCGTACTCTCTTTTATCTTCTTTACGCAAAAAGACTTAAAACCCGTTTTCGTTCCCCTTACGCTGAGCTATTTTTCTCTACGGTTCATCGAGGGCGTATTTTCGCTCGACTGGTTTTTCTATCTGTCCGCCGCGGTGTTCGTGTGTTCCGTCATCTACTACATAGCGGTGAACAGGCCGTCTTTCCGCCCGACAAAAAACCTGAACGCCCTGTTTTTTTACGCGGCGTCTTACGTGGTCGCGGGCTCTTTCGCGGCGAATTATATGGCGGACAAGCTCTATTTTCAGCAGTTGATGATGCTGGCGATGCTCGTCCCCGCACTGGCGCTTTTGGTACTGCTCGCCGCGAACAGCGATTTCACCGACCCCGAATACGTGTTCAAGATCCTCTTCGCCATGGGCACGGTCATCGCCGTGCAGTGCTTCGGCGTGGCGATCTCCGCGGACAATTATTTTGAAGACATCTTCTTAAAGGACCTCTTCTTCTTAAACTGGGGCATTTACAGCGGGCCGATCACCGTGGTGCTCTTTTCCGTGCCCGCGTGTTTCTACCTCGCCTTAAAGCACAAAAAGTTCACCTTTCCGCTGGTGCTCGCCGCGTTTTTGCACATCGCGGCGGGGTACCTCACTGCATCGCGCGCGGCGTTTATCGCGCTCGCGCCCTTCCTCGTCGTGTGTTTTATCGCCACGCTCGCGGTGATGCCGAAAGGCGACAGAAAGCGGATGTGGATCTCCTTTTCCGTCTGCGTGGGGCTGGTGCTCGTTGCAGCGCTCGTATTCGCCCTCTTGAACAAGGATATCTTTTCGCGGCTGCTCGATCTGTTTTCCGTCCGCGGGCTCGATCTCGGCAGGAGCAAGGTGTGGGCGGACAGCATCGCGTACTTTTTGGAAAATCCCGTTTTCGGGCTGGGACTTCTGCACCACCAGGGCACGCCGCAGGGCAACGCCAGCTATATCTGGATGAGCCACAACACCTTTTTGCAGGCGCTTGCCAGTCTGGGCATCGTGGGCTTTACCGGCATCATGATCCACACCGTTTGCAAATACAAAACCTTTTTCAAGCGCAATTATTTCAGTTATTTCGGACTGCTCATCGTGATTTCGACCGAACTTTACGGGCTGATCGACTGTCTGATGCCCGCGCCGTATTACGTGTTTCCCCTGTTTCTCCTGCTCATCGGGGCGGACAGGGCGCATTACGAAAACGAACGGCCGCTCCCCCTGCGGAAGAAATACGGTAAAACCGAAACACCGCTCTGATTTTCCTTTAGAAAACGCGGTATTCTCCAAATAAAAACAAAATGCCGCGGCGAAAAAATTTCGCCGCGGCGCTCTTTTTATGCAGTAGATGGGGCGATATGCCCGCTTTAAATCAGGTTCGGTTTATTCCCGTCCGTATCGCGCGCTACATATTCCAGAGTTCGCTCTTGCCCGTGGAAACGCCGTCCGCACCTGCGGAAAGCGCGGCGAACACGTCCGCCTTGCTTTCGATGAGTCCGCCCGCGATGATCTTCGTTTTGGTCTTTTCCACAAAACTCTTCACCGCCTTGGGCAGAATGCCCGGCATGAGCTCGGCATAATCGGGGCGGGTGCTCTCCACGATGTCGAGCGCGGTGGCAACCGAATGCGAATCGATGATGAAAAAGCGCTGCACCGTGCCCAGCCCCATTTCCTTCGCGAGCTGGATCATGTGGTTCTTGGTGCTGATAACGCCGTCCGCCCCCGCGTTTTTCAGCCATTCCAGCCCCTTTTTATCCTTGCCCACGCCCTCCGCCATATCGACGTGCACGTAGAGGCGTTTTTCCCCTTTCTGCGCGGCGATCGCGCCGAACGTGAGGATATCGGCTTTGAGCATGAATACGGCCGGCACCGAACTTTTCAGCGCGGCGAGCGTTTCTCCGTCGCTCCTGGCGGCGGCGATGACGGGATTGGCTAAATCGAGCATACTTCCTCCGTTTGCGTCCCTGTTCTTGACCGAACGGGAAAACGCGCGCCCCTTTTGGGCAAGTCCGCGTTATTTTTCCGCCGTATAGGGCGCGGCGGCGACGAGGTTTGTCCCCTCGCCGTCGATGTTTTCTATGATTATATCACCGATCTCCGCGTTTTTCAAGAGTTTCGCGCCGCGAATTTTTTGCATGAGCGCGAAAATCAGCTCCTTCTTCACGGGGCGGTCGGTCTTGACGGGCACCATACAGTCCTTCGCGCGCACCGTGCTCGTGAGCACGCGGCGGGGCTCGGTGAGTTCCGCCTGCGCGTACGCCTTCCCTTTCGGACAGA
Organism: uncultured Clostridia bacterium; assembly: GCA_944372565.1. Taxonomy (GTDB): domain Bacteria; phylum Bacillota; class Clostridia; order Christensenellales; family Borkfalkiaceae; genus UMGS775. The sequence continues at coordinate 5,174 of CALVZR010000123.1, forward strand.
AATTGCCCGTAACGTTTACGCCGTTTTCGGTTTTTTCCGCGAGCAGCCGACAGCCGCGCGGACATTCTATGCAGATCAATTCTCTCATCTCTGTTCACCCCGCACGGATATTTTCACTTTTTGCGCGTTTACGAGTTCTTCTGCGGATAAAACGATGTTTTCCATCTCACCGGGCGCCACGGCGATCCTGCGGAAAACTTTCGTTCCCGCGCCCGTTTCCGCCTCGATCACGGCGTTTTTCAGGGCGCGCTTCACGCGGAAAAAGAGTTTCTGCGCGCCGCTCTCCTTTTTATTGACCGACTGCGGGAGAATATACGACACGTTTTCCCCGCATTCGGCGGGGATGAGCTCCTTCTGCTTTTCGCCGCCGCGCACGTAGGCTGCCGCCGCGCGCCCCGCGATCTCCGCTTCTTCCGAAACGAAATCGACGAGATCGTGCACGTGCAGCACGTTGCCGCAGGCGAAGATCCCCTCGATCTGCGTTTCCCTGTCGCCGTCCACGAACGCGCCCTTGGTGCGCCCGTCCAGGCGCAGCCCCGCGCGCTTGGTCAGTTCGTTTTCGGGGATAAGCCCCACGGAAAACAGAACGGTATCGCAGTCGAAATGCTTTTCGGTGCCGGGAACGGGGTTTTTGTTTTCGTCCACCGCCGCCACCGTCACGCCGCTCGCCCGCGTGTCGCCCTCGATCTCCACGATCGTGTGGCTGAGATAGAGCGGGATGCCGAAATCGTCCAGACACTGGGCGATGTTCCGCCTCAGCCCGCTCGAATGGGGCATAATCTCGCACACGCAAAGCACCTTCGCGCCCTCAAGCGTGAGCCGCCGCGCCATAATGAGCCCGATATCCCCCGAACCGAGGATGACGACGCGCTTGCCGGGAAGCAGCCCCTTGATGTTTACGTATTTTTGCGCCGTGCCCGCGCTGAGCAGTCCCGCGGGGCGCGTGCCCGCGATGTTGAGCGCGCCCTTGCTGCGTTCGCGGCAGCCCATCGCGAGGATGACCGCCTTCGCCCGGATGCGGAAAATGCCGCTCTCGTTCATGCAGGTTACTTCCTTCTGCGCCGAAAGCCCGGTTACGAAGGTATTTTTCAAGATCTCTATGCCGCGCTTTTCCGCCTCTGCCAAAAAGCGGTGGGCGTATTCCGGCCCCGTGAGGTTTTCGCCGAAACGCGTCAGCCCGAACCCGCTGTGTATGCACTGTTTGAGCACGCCGCCCGCCTCGCTTTCCCGCTCCACGACGAGCACGTTTTTACAGCCCGCGTCGTATGCGGCGATTGCCGCCGCCAGCCCCGCGGGGCCTCCTCCTATCACCACGATATCCCTGTTCATATCTCACCGCCCGCAATGATTTCGGAATGTTTTCCGTTTTTGGTCACTTCGAGCGGGCCTATGCCCCGCTCTTTGCAGATCGTTTCCAGCACGGAAGGCTGGCAGAACCCGCTCTGGCACCGCCCCATCCCCGCGCGTGTGCGCAGTTTCACGCCGTCTATCGTGCGCGCGGGCGGATTTGCCCGCAGGGCGTATAAGATTTCGCCCAGCGTTACGCTCTCGCAGCGGCACACGATCTTCCCGAAATCGGGATCTGCGGCGATGATCTCGTTTTTCTTTTCGTCGGACAATTTGCGGAAAAAGAAATAACTTTTCCGTTTCGGGGAGAAGTTTTCCTTGCGCTTTGCGCCGAGGCGCGCCGCCGTTTTTTCGGCGACGTACCGCCCGATGGCGGGCGCGGAGGTCAGCCCGGGCGATTCGATGCCCGCGGCGTTGAACAGCGGAGCAGCCGCGCTCTCTTCCAGAATAAAATCGTGCCTGTCGCAGTAGGCGCGCACGCCCGCGAAAGACGTGATCGTTTCCCCGAACGGGATATTCTCGCACATCGCCTTCGCCTTGGAGATGAGTTCGGCGAACGCCGCGCGGCGGATAGAGGTTTCAAACGTGTTTTCCTCCACCGAAGTCGGCCCGATGAGCACGTTCTGATCGACCGTGGGCGTAACAAGCACGCCCTTTCCCGCCGCCGTGGGCACGGTGAAAACCGTGCTCTTCACCAGCCCGTCCGCCGCGGAATCGAGAAGGATATATTCCCCTTTCCGCGCTCCTATGGTGAAGGAAGTATCCCCGAACAGCCGCGCGATCTTCGCCGCGCCCGCTCCCGCGCAGTTTACGGCGTATTTCGCCTCGATCTCCCGCCCGTCGGCGGAAAACAGGCGGAGCGTGTCCCCCTTTTCCGCGCGCACGAGCTCGAAATCGGGGAAAAATTCCGCGCCGTTGTCCATAGCGTTTCCCAGCGCCGCGAAGGTCAGCCCGTAGGGGCACACGATGCCCCCCGTCGGCGCGAAGAGCGCGGCGGTCGCGTTTCTGCTCGCGTTGGGTTCGCGTTCGAAAAGTTCTTCGCGGGAGAGGATTTTCAACCCTTTCACCCCGTTCGCCTCGCCGCGGCGGAGCAGGGTATGCAGCGTGCCTTCCTGTTCTTTTCCGAAAGCGAGCACGACGGAGCCGTTGTTTTTATACTCCACCCCCAGCTCTTCGCACACGCCCGCCATCAGGCGGTTGCCTTCCACGTTGAACTTCGCTTTTAAAGAGCCTTCCGCGGCGTCGAACCCCGCGTGCACGATCCCGCTGTTCGCGCGGCTGGCGCCCGCGGCGGCGTCCGCCTCCTTTTCGAGCACGGCGACGCGCAGGTCGTATCTTGCGAGTTCGCGCGCGATCATGGCGCCGATCACGCCCGCGCCGATTACGGCAACGTCAAACATATTCTCCTCCCGTAAAAATAAATTTCTATTCGTCCCCGCACCGCTCTACGGCGTGGATGAAAGGATAATCTTTCATCGTATTCGCTATGTACGATGCGGAAAAGTTTTCGCCCGTGGTAATCGTGCCTTCGCAGATGAGTTTATCCCCGTCGCGCGAAGTGTGCAGCCGCTCGAAGGATTCCGCCGAAAAGAGTTTCAGCACGGTTTCCGCGTCGCTCCCGCCCTCTTCGAAACGGATGCGGAACTGCCAGTAGGTTTTGGTTTTGAACAGGCGGCAGCGGATGTGCATCACGCACTGCGCGGCGACGAGCAGAATGGTAGCGCCCACGGTTACGATATACATCCCCGCGCCCGCCGCCATACCGATGCCCGCGGTGGCCCACACGCCCGCGGCGGTGGTCAGCCCGTAAATCGCCGTCTTGCGGTACATGATCATCCCCGCGCCCAGAAAACCGATGCCCGAAACGATCTGCGCCGCCACGCGGGAAGAATCGAAATCCGCGGTATCGGTAAACCCGTATTTGGAAACGATTATAATGAGCGCGGCGCCCGCGCACACGATGGTGTGCGTGCGGATGCCCGCTTCCTTGTAGCGCATCTTCCGCTCGAGCCCGATGCAAAAGCCGAGCGCGATGGCGAGCAGGATGCGCAGAAGATAGATGAGTTCGTCTGTCCAATCCATTGAAAAAGCCTCTCTTTTCCCCTCTGAAAACGGAAAAAAACAAAAAAAGCTTATTTCAAACCGCCCGCGCCCTCGGCGCGGGGTTGAAAATAAGCTTCTCCGTTTCTCCGCTTTTATGTAGTTTCTTATATTTATTATATTCCGCTTTTCCCGATTTGTCAATCCCCCTAAAAAAATTTTCCGATATTTTTTTCTTCTCCTAATTTGCAAATAAAAAAGGGAACGCCTTCCGAAAATCCGGAAGGCGCTCCTTTGTTGTTGGTGGACCTCACGGGTACCGCCCCCGTGTCTTGAAAGATTCAGCCCCGCTTTCTACATACTTATTCCGCCTTTATTCTCCGCCCCCGGCTTTCGGCGGACGAACCGCCGGGGGAATATGCCGCTTTTTACGAAACGCGCGCCGCGGCAAAAACGCGCGCTCCGTTCCCTATTCTGAATTTCATGCCCGACAGGAGCCGATAGGTAACCCCTGCCGGACAACGCTTAATTAAGCAGCGTATGCCAATTCGTTGTTAGAATCTGCATTTAAATTTAAGTTTCCGTTTTTACGCAGCCGGGCCTGCGGTATGCTTACGGCGGCCTCCCCTCCCAATCGAATCTTTTAAGAGGCCCGTGCGCCGCGGCGGATTTTTCCGCCGCGGCTGTGCCCGCAATCGGGCATTCTTATTATATTGCCCGAAAGGGGCTTTGTCAACCCCTTTCGGAAAAAATTTTCATTCGCCGTCGCCGAGGTCGAAGGGCGTGATCTGATAAACGTAGTAATTGAGCCAGTTCACGTAGATGAGATTTGCCGTGCTCGCCCAGCGCATGTTGATTTTTCCCCTGCCGTTCTTATAGCCGTCCACAAAATAATTTTCGGGCTCTTCCACGTTGGGCAGTCCCTTCGCGAGGTCGCGCTCGTATTCGGCTTTCAGCGTTTCCCTGTCGTACTCCGCGTGCCCCGTGATAAAGAAAAATTTATTGTTTTTCGACTTGATGATGGAAGCCCCCGCCTCCCTGGACGCGGCGAGGAGCTGCAGCTCCTTCACCGAACGCACGGCATCCTCGTCGATGGTGGTGTGGCGGGAATGGGGCATATAAAACTCGTCGTCCATACCTTTGAGCAGGCGCTCGTACTGCACGAGTTTTTTGTGCTTGAACACGCCGAACAGCTTTTTATCGAGCAGCCGCTTTTCGATGCCGTAATAATGATACAGCGCCGCCTGCGCGCCCCAGCAGATGAAAATCGTGCTCGTTACGTTTTTCGCGGCGAAATCGAAGATCTCTTCGAGTTCGGGCCAGTATTTCACCTCCTCGAACTCGATGGTCTCCACGGGCGCCCCCGTGACGATCAGCCCGTCGAAACTGCGGTTTTTGATCTCTCCGAAGGGTTTATAGAAACGGTGCAGATGTTCGAGCGGCGTGTTTTTTCCCGTATAGGTTTCCGTGCTGACCAGCGTGACGTTGATCTGCAGCGGGGAATTGGATAAAAGCCGCATCAGCTGCGTTTCCGTAACGATCTTGGTCGGCATCAGGTTCACGATGGCGATCTCTATGGGGCGGATATCCTGTTTCGCCGCACGTTTTTCGCTCATCACGAAGATCTTTTCGCCGAGCAGCGTTTTATATGCGGGGATATCCTCGGGAATGACGATAGGCATGCTCCTCTCCTTATTTTATGGTATCGAGAGCGGCGGCGAGGTCGGCGATGAGGTCGTCCGCGTCTTCCAGACCGCAGGAATAGCGCACGAGTTCGGGCGAAACGCCCGCCGCGGCGAGTTCTTCGTCGTTCATCTGGCGGTGCGTGGCGCTCGCGGGGTGCAGACAGCAGGTGCGCGCGTCCGCCACGTGCGTTTCGATGGCTGCCACTTTGAGCTGTTTCATAAAGGTTTCCGCCGCCTTCCTTCCGCCCTTCACGCCGAAACTCACCACGCCGCAGGAACCGTCCGGCAGGTATTTTTTGGCGCGTTCGTGGTATTTATCCCCTTCCAGCCCGCAGTAGCGCACCCATTCCACGGCGGGGTGCGTGCTTAAAAATTCCGCCACGCGCTGCCCGTTTTCGCAATGCTTTTTCATCCTGACGTGCAGGCTTTCGATGCCGAGATTGAGGATAAAGGCGTTCTGCGGCGACTGAATCGAGCCGAAATCGCGCATAAGCTGCGCCGTCGCCTTGGTGATATACGCGCCGCCGAGCCCGAATTTTTCGGTATAGGTGATGCCGTGATAGGATTCGTCCGGCGTGCAGAGTCCCGGGAATTTTTCGGCGTGTTTCGTCCAGTCGAATTTACCGCTGTCCACGATGCAGCCGCCCACGGCCGCGCCGTGGCCGTCGAGATATTTCGTGGTGGAATGGGTAACGATGTCCGCGCCCCACTCGAAGGGGCGGCAGTTCACGGGCGTGGCGAAGGTGTTATCCACGATGAGCGGCACGCCGTGCCTGTGCGCCACCTTTGCGAACAGTTCGATATCGAGCACCGAAAGCGCGGGGTTTGCGATGGTTTCGCCGAACATCGCCTTGGTGTTGGGGCGGAAAGCGGCGTTGAGTTCTTCCTCGCTCGCGTCGGGCGAAACGAAGGTGAATTCCACGCCCATACGTTTCATCGTAACGGCGAAAAGGTTATACGTGCCGCCGTAAATTTCCGCGCTCGCCACCACGTGATCGCCGCAGCCGGCGATGTTGAGCACGGCGTAAAAGTTGGCGGCCTGCCCGGAAGAGGTGAGCATGGCGGCGGTGCCGCCTTCGAGTTCGCAGATCTTCGCCGCCACGGCGTCGTTCGTGGGGTTTTGCAGGCGGGTATAGAAATAGCCGCTCGCTTCGAGGTCGAACAATCTGCCCATATCCTCGCTGGTATCGTACTTGAAAGTCGTGCTCTGCACGATGGGAACCTGCCTCGGTTCCCCGTTCTTCGGGCGGTAGCCGCCCTGCACGCAAATCGTATCTCTTTTCATCTATCTGTACTCCTTTATTTCTCTTTCCGCATTGCGGGTGAGGTCCTTTTCTTTGAGCGCCTGCTTTTTATCGTAGGTGTGCTTGCCGCGGCAAAGGCCGATTTCCACCTTCACGAGGGCGTTTTTGAAATAGATTTTCAGCGGCGCGAGCGTGTAGCCTTTCTGGCTGACCTTGCCCGCGATGCGCCCGATCTCCGCCTTTTTTAAGAGCAGTTTCCTGTCCCGCTTTTCGTCGCGGCGGTTGAAGGCGCCCGCCCCGCCGTACAGCGAGATGTGCACGTTTTTCAAAAACATTTCGCCGTTCGCCACCAGACAGAACCCGTCTTTTAAGTTGACTTTGCCCGCACGCACGGATTTGACTTCCGCGCCCTCGAGCACGATGCCGCACTCGTATTTCTCGTCTATGAAATATTCGTGGGAGGCGGCCTTGTTCACCGCCACCGTTTTGAGATAATCAGCCATCGTCCTCCCCCGTTTCCGCCTCGGAAAATTCCGCCTTGCGGGACATTGCGTTCACGCCGTCCACGCGGATTCTGATCTTCTGGCCGAGTTTATAACTCTTCTTCTTGTTTTTGAGCGTATAGTTCTTCTCGTCGTAATCGTACCAGCCGCCTTTGAGCGTTTCGATGCGGATCAGCCCCTCCGCGGTGTTGTCCAGCTCCACGAACAGCCCGAAATTGGTCACGCCCGAAATCACGCCGTCGAACTCCTGCCCGATTTTATCCGAAAGCCAGAGAATTTTATAAAAATCGTCCACGGCGCGCTCGGCTTCCTGCGCTTTGAGCTCGCGCGCGGAGGACTGCGCCGCGACTTCCGCCGCCCGCGCCTTATACCGTTTCGTTCCGCCTTTCCCCTCGTTCAAGAGCGTTTTCACCACGCGGTGCACTTCGAGATCGGGATAGCGGCGGATGGGCGAGGTGAAATGGCAGTAATGCTCGCTCGCCAGCCCGAAATGCCCGATATCCTGCGGGGCGTATTTCGCCTTCTGCATGGTGCGGAGCATCACGGTGTTCACCACCGGATAGGAAGGGCTGTCTTTCAGGCGGGAAAGCAGGTCGGAAAAATCCCTGCCGCTCACCTCGCCCTTTCTCTGTTCGCTGATGCCGAGCCCCTGCAAAAAGTCGTAAAAAGCCGAAAGTTTTGCGGGATCGGGCTTTTCGTGCACGCGGTAAACGCAGGGCACCTTTTTTGCGAACAGCTCTTCGGCAACCGTTTCGTTCGCTAAAATCATAAATTCCTCGATGAGGCGGTGCGCCGTGTCGCGCTCCCGCTTGCCGAGGGATACCTTTCCGTTTTCGTCCACGGAGATCTGCGCTTCGGGCAGTTCGAAATCCACGCTGCCCCGCGCCGTGCGCTTGGCGGAAAGGATTTCGAAAAGTTCTTTCATCGTATCGAGCGCGGCGGCGACTTCCGGGCGCTGTTTCCGCGCTTTCTCGTCGCCGTCCAGCATCCGCTGCGCCTCCGTGTAGGTCAGCCGCGCACTGCTTTTGATCACGCTCTCCGCGAGCGTCCTCTTCACGGCGTTGCCCTTGCCGTCCACCTGCATAATGCACGAAAGGGTGAGCCGCGGCTCTCCCTCCACGAGCGAACAGGCGCCGTTCGATAAACTTTCGGGCAGCATCGGCGCCACCTTTTCGGGGAAATACACGCTCGTCGCCCGCTCGAACGCCTCCTTGTCCACCGCGGAACCTTCTTTTACATAGTGCGAAACATCCGCGATGTGCACGCCGAGAATATACTCTTTCCCCCGCTTTTCGATGGAAACCGCGTCGTCGAAATCGCGGGAATCCTCCCCGTCGATGGTGAAGATCACCTTGTTTGTCAGATCGAGGCGGCGTGCGCGCTCGGCGGAAAGATCTTCTTTTGCCGCGCGCTCCGCGTCGCGGAGCACGTGTTCGGGGAAACGCTCGGAAACGCCGCAGGAAAAGAGGATGCTCCTGATCTCCGCTTCCCTGTCGAACTGCCTGCCGAACACCTCGCTCACTTCCCCTTCGGGGTTGCCGCGGGAAAGATAGCGCAAAATGCGCACCGCCACTTTATCGCCCGTCTGCGCGCCCTTCTCCTTTCCGTGCGGGATAAAAACGTCCGCGAAAAAGCGCCGTTCGTCCGCCGTGACGAAACCGCCGTTGCGGTTTGCCACGTACGTGCCGGAAAGTTCCCGCCTGCCGCGTTCGAGCACTTTGAGCACTTCCGCCTGGCGGGAATGCCCGTGCGAGCGCACTTCCCGCGCGCGCACCTTATCCCCGTGCAGGGCGCCGTGCAGATCGTGCGCGGCGATGAAATAATCCCCGTCCTCGTTCAGCAGGAAGGCATAGCCGCGCTCGCTCCCCTGCAAAACGCCCGTGATCGTTTTTTCTCTTTGCGCCCGCTCGCGCGCCGCCGCGCGTTCCGGCGTTTTCTTTTTTTTCTGCGCGCCCTTCTGCGCGCGGTATTTTTTGTTTTCTCTCTTCATGTCCTTCAAAATCGGAAAAAAAAGGCTGTTCCCATGCCCGGAAACAGCCTGCTCGCTTTTGAAAATCAGAACAATTGCAAGATCGCGAAGATGATGGCGAACACGCAGAATATAATCGCGCTGATCACCGTAAGCTTTTTCAGTTTACTCTCCTTGGTCTTGCCTTTATTCTTGCTCAAAAAGGTCTCCGTCGTGCCGCCAAGCGCGCTCACGCCCGAAGAATTGCTCGGCTGAAACAGAACGACGCAGATGATAAACACCGCACAGAGTATCATAACCACCAGAAGGATGATTTTGATAATGGGGAACATCCCGAAAATTCCGCCGATATTGTCGCTCGAAAGCAGCATGTTCAACATACCGTTCATATTTGTCTCCGAATCCGTTTTCTTTTATTCTTTTGCGCCGCTTAAATTTACGGCTTCCTGTATTCTACCACATCGGCGGCGATTTTTCAAGCGTTTTTACGTACTTTTTCGCTTTTTCCCTTTTCTTTCAGCGAACGAGCAGCGATTTGCCCGTCATTTCCTTCGGAATCGCCACGCCCATCGCGTCGAGAAGGGTGGGCGCGATGTCCGCCAAAACGCCGCCTTCTTTGAGATGCGCGCCTTTCAGGGCGGAAGAAACAACGATGAAAGGCACCTTGTTCGTCGAGTGCGCGGTGAAGGGCTTTCCGTTCTCGTCGAGCATCTTGTCCGCATTGCCGTGATCGGCAGTTACCAGCGCCACGCCGCCCTTTTCGAGCACTTTATCGGTGATCTTCTTCACGCTCTCGTCCACCGTGCGCACGGCTTCCACCGCCGCGGGGATCACGCCCGTGTGCCCCACCATATCGCAGTTGGCGAAATTGAGGATGATCACGTCGTAAATATTTTTATCGATTTCTTCGAGCACCTTCTCGGTTACCAACAGGGCGCTCATTTCGGGCTGCAGATCGTAGGTGGCGACTTTTGGCGAAGGGATGAGATCCCTGTCCTCGTTTGCGTTGGGCGCCTCCACGCCGCCGTTGAAGAAGAAGGTTACGTGCGCGTATTTTTCGGTTTCCGCAATGCGCAGCTGCCGCATCCCGAGGCTTGCGATATATTCGCCCAGCGTGTTTTTCAGCGACTGCGGTTTGAAGGCGATGCGCACGTTTTTCAGCGACGCGTCGTACTGCGTGAAGCACACGTAAACGGGATTTAAAAAGCCCGTTTTGCGCTCGAATCCCGCAAAATCGCGTTCGGTCATCGCGCGGGTGATCTGCCGCGCCCTGTCGGGGCGGAAGTTGAAGAAGATGATGGAATCGCCCTCTTCGATCAGCCCCACGGGCTTGCCGTTTTCCGTGACGTTCGCGGGGATCACGAATTCGTCCGTCACCCCGTTTTCATAGGATTTTTCGATATACGCCGCGGGGTCTTCCGTGTGTTCGCCCGTTCCCAGCGTGAACATATCGTACGCCTTTTCCACGCGCTCCCAGCGGTTGTCGCGGTCCATCACGTAATATCTGCCGCCCACCGAGGCGATTTTGCCCACGCCGATTTTGCCGATTTCCGCCGCGAGATCGCGCACGAAACCCGCGCCCGATGTCGGGGAAACGTCCCTGCCGTCGAGGAAACAGTGCACATATACTTCTTTCAATCCCTTCCTCTTCGCCAGTTCCAGAAGGGCGTAAAGGTGGGTGATGTGCGAATGCACGCCGCCCGTGGAGAGCAGGCCGTAAAGGTGCAGTTTCTTATGGTTTTTCAGCGCGCTGTCCGCCGCGTAGTTGAGTTCTTCGTTTTCAAAAAATTCGCCGTCTTCGATCTCCTTGGTGATGCGGGTGAGTTCCTGATAGACGATTCTGCCCGCGCCCATGTTGAGGTGCCCTACTTCGCTGTTTCCCATCTGCCCGTCTGGAAGACCCACGTCCCGCCCGCTCGCGCCGAGCAGCGTGGAAGGATATTCCTTCATCAGCGCCTTCACGTTGGGGCTGCCCTCCATTTCGATGGCGTTGCCCTTTTTTTCCTCGCTGATGCCGTAGCCGTCCATAATGATGATCATATTCGGTTTATTCATATTCACGCTCCGTTGTCCGTTTTTCTTTTATTGTACCCCATTTCCCGCGGAAATGCAAGCGTTTCGCTGCGGCTATATACCGATTTTGCCCGCCGCCGCAAACGAAAAAAAACGGCTCTCGCCGTTTTTTTCGTTCTCTTTATTTTGCAAAATAAGCTCTCGCGCAGGGATTGGTCTTTTGCTTGTCGCATTTCGCGCAGTAATCGTATGTACCGCATTTATCCCCGGCCTTGCTGTCGTTCCATTTGATCACGTCGAGTTCTTTCTGCTTTTCGGCAAGGGTCTTTGCGCCGATCCTCTTTCCCGCGGTCGTTTTCCGCGTCTGTTTCCCTTTTTCCATGAGTTCGCCCTCCTGACTTTTTTATCATTTAAAGTATAGGATCGCGGCTCTTTTCTGTCAAGCGATTTTCCGCAAAAAAACGCTTTTTTTCATAAATAAAACGCAAATTACGGCGATTTTTCGCGAAAACCGATTTATAGTCCGCCGAGATTGACCGCACCCGAAAGATAGCACTTTCCGACGCGCGCGAGCGCGGCTTTTGCGGTGTCTTCGTCCGGCGCCCACATACAAAAATGCGCGCCCTGCGGCTTTATAAAGGAGCAGACCTCCTCGATCTCGTCCAGCGCCACGTTCACCTGCACGTTCTTGCCCGCGTTCTGGATGCGCTGCAAAACGTCCTTCCACGCGCGGGCGGTGGGCTGGCCTTCGCCGTACACCCATTGCACGCCGCCGAGTTTCTCCATCGAAAGCAGCCTGTCGAGGTGCCTGAGCGCGCCCACGCCGTCGAGGTGGAGCACGCTCGTATCGAGCGCGGCAACCTCCCTTTCGACGGTGGGGGCGATATAGTCTTCAAAATTCTCCTCCGAAACGAGGCAGGCGAAATCGCAGCTCGTGATGTAATAATCGCCGTCGGGATCCCAGATCTGCGACCAGTTCATACTGCCTTCCTGATAGCTTTCCGTGATGTCGAAAAGTTCGCGGAACACGCGCGCCGCCACCTCTTCGGAAGAACGGAGCAGTTCTTTTACCTTTTCGGGGCAGTCGTAAAGCGCCATGCACACCTCTTCCGGGCCGTAGAGCGAAGTGATCGCATCCAGCCCCGAATGGATATCGGTAACGCCCACGAGGAATTTTCCCTGCGCCTCGCGCGCGGCGTATTCGGTCATCGCCCTGATCTTTTTCCACCAGCGGTTGTTTTCGTCGAAGCGGAAGGGCGCGCGGTTTTCCAGTTCGCCCGCGGGGAAGTGTTTCGCCCAGCTCGTCGTTTCGGCAAACTCGATGTCACAATCGCCCAAAATCCCCGTAGATGTCCGGCCCGCGATTGGGGTTGAACATCGGGAAGGATTCCCCTCCGTAGTAGGTGTTTTCGTAGTAAAAAGTTTCCCTTTTCACGATGTATTCGATGTCTTCCCACTTTTCCTTCAGCGTGCCGCCCTTGGGTTCGGGGTAGCGTTTTCTGTTTTTGGGCGCCACGATGGAAACGAGGGGCCGATCCTCGTTTTCCCGTTTCCACCACTGCCGCCATCTCTTCTTTACGTATTCGTAATCCTGGTTGATCATACGTTTTTCTCCTCTTGCAGGGGCGGAGCGGAACGCCGCGCCGCATCTTTTTTCAGTATAGCAAAAGGAAGACCTCCTGTCAATGCGGCAAAACGCCTTGCGCAAGAT